>NZ_JAKJSQ010000056.1:0-26048 GCF_050337105.1 Aliivibrio kagoshimensis | reverse complement strand
CATAATATAGTGAGCAAAAACTATACTAATAATTATATGATAAATGCAGTACGAGGAGTTTTCATGCTTGCAATATTTCTTTCACAAAAACAAAAGCTTATATTAGCCGTCGTTTTGTTGTTGATCGGGTTTACGGGGTTGGGTGGTTTTACAATGACCACCTTGAATTTAATCAATGCACAAACATCCAAAAGTTCTGAACTCACCAATTCAACCGCATCGCTCAGGTACTCTGAAGCCTCTTTGCTAAAATTGGCGTTGAAAATGACGGCGTTAACCGAAAGTGAGGTCAGTCAGGCACGCTCAGACTTAAAGAGTATTCAACAACAAATATCATTAAGTGCGCCATTACTTAATAATGTTGGTTTAGCGAGTGCGTTTGATGCTTTAAGCAGTAGTTTGAATGCGTTTGAGTCAGTTTTTGAGCCTTGGGTGGTATTAAAAAGTGAGATTGGATTTGATGTAAATAGTGGCAAGTTAGGACGGCTAAAAACCCTCGCGAGTACGATTGAAAGCAAAATCAAAGAGACAGGGATGGTGACCTTAGATTCAGATTTCCAGAATATGGTGAAGATGCAGCAAAACTACCTATTGAATCCATCTGAACAGACGAAAAAGTTATTTAATCGTTCTATGTTTAGCTTCATCAATATTTCAAACAACTATGCGATGTTAGAGTTGTACGAAAAGGAGATGGATGAATACAAAAAAACCTTTACGGTGATCAGTGAGTCTCTAGTCGAGCTGAATCAACTTGAACGGTCACTTTTTGAAGCACAAGATAACACATTAAACGCTATCGATACTCTTGCCACCAATTTGGATGATAAAGCAGTTGCTTACCAAACGTTATCCAGTGATACCGGGCAGAGTGCGATAGTTTCAGTACTGGTGGCCTGTTTGATATTGGCGGTGGTGACGGTTTCCATTTTTGTCTCAATGAGTCTTAATATTACCGGGGCATTTGCCAAACTGACCACCATTCTTCAAGCGATGTCGAGTGGTGACCTTACCCAGCGCTTAACCATCAGTGAAAACCCCAAAGACGAATTTAACCACTTGGCCTCAGCTGCCAATCAGACGTGTGAAAATCTAGGGCACTTGATTGATAAAGTGCAGCAAAGCAGTCAAGCACTATCTAATAACGCTGCAACATTGAATACGATTGTTGATGGGGTGGTAAGCAGTCAATCGGAAGTGCTCGATCAAACTACTATTCTGGCTTCTGCAACTGAAGAGGTGAGTGTTACAGCGCAAGGTGTCTCCGATAATCTGTCGATGGTTTCTGATGTAAGCCAACAGGCCAATCAAGCTGCGGTACTTGGCGAAACCGTTATTGGTAGCGCGATTAAATCGATAGAAGAGATTGGTGATATTTTGCGCTCGGCCTCAAAGCATGTGAATGAGTTAGAAGTGGCCTCCAGTAAAATCGATTCTGTCATGGAGATCATCACTGGAGTAGCTGAGCAGACCAATCTACTCGCGCTGAATGCGGCGATTGAAGCAGCAAGAGCAGGGGATCAAGGGAGAGGTTTTGCTGTGGTAGCTGATGAAGTGCGTAATTTAGCGGTTCGAACTGTTACTGCGGTGGAAGAGATCTCAGGAACGATAGATAGCATGAAGCGTGAGAGCGCTGAAGTGATTCAATACATCAATCAAAGTGAGCAGTCGATGGTGAATGGTCAGCAACAAGGACACGCCGCAATGGACACCATCAAAGGTATCATTCATAAGTCGGATGAAGCGAATCAACAAACCATCATTATTGCTGACTCGATCAAGGAGCTAGCAGCCACCAGTCACTCTATGGCTGATAATATGGCTCAAATATCCACTGCCATGCAGTCAACCGACAGCAGTAATGAGCAGTTGCGATATAACAGTAGTGAAGTGGATCAGCGTTCAAGTTTGCTTAATGAGGATTGTAAGCGCTTTACTATTTAGTGTATTACAGATAATAAAAAACCCTGCCAAGGCAGGGTTTTTGTTATTTACTCAATAAATTATAGAGTTTCAGTAAAAGTACGTGCGATAACGTCTTTTTGCTGCTCTACAGTTAGTGAGTTAAAACGTACCGCGTAACCAGACACACGAATGGTTAACTGTGGGTAGTTTTCAGGGTGTTTAACCGCATCTTCAAGCGTTTCACGGTTTAATACGTTCACGTTTAAGTGCTGACCACCTTCAATGTTTGATTCGTGGTGGAAGTAACCATCCATCAGACCAGCAAGGTTAGCGCGTTGGTTATCTTCTGTTTTCCCAAGTGCATTTGGCACGATAGAGAAGGTGTAAGAGATACCATCTTTTGCATCAGCAAACGGCAGTTTACCTACTGAAGTAAGAGATGCTACTGCACCTTTTTCATCACGGCCGTGCATAGGGTTTGCGCCTGGAGCAAATGGTGCACCCGCTTGACGTCCGTCAGGTGTGTTACCTGTTTTCTTACCATATACAACGTTAGACGTGATAGTAAGGATTGACTGCGTTGGAACTGCATCACGGTACATCTTCAGCTTACGGATTTTGCCCATGAAAGTAGAAACAAGTTCACATGCGATGTCATCAACGCGAGCGTCATTGTTACCAAATTTAGGGTAGTCACCTTCGATATCGAAATCAGTCGCAATGCCGTTTTCGTCACGAATTGGCTTAACAGTCGCAAATTTAATTGCAGACAGTGAATCAGCAGCAACAGATAGACCCGCAATACCACAAGCCATTGTACGACGAACGTCACGGTCATGAAGCGCCATCAAAGAGGCTTCGTAGCTGTATTTGTCGTGCATGTAGTGAATAGAGTTCAGTGCTGTCACGTACTGTTTTGCTAACCAGTCCATGAAGTGATCAAGACGACCCATTACTTTATCGTAATCAAGAACTTCGTCCGTCATTGGCGCTTCTTTAGGGCCAATTTGAACTTTAAGCTTCTCATCAACGCCGCCATTGATTGCGTAAAGCATTGTTTTCGCAAGGTTAGCTCGAGCACCGAAGAACTGCATGTGCTTACCAATGATCATCGGAGAGACACAACAAGCGATAGCGTAATCATCAGATTCGAAATCAGGACGCATTAGGTCATCATTCTCATACTGGATTGAAGAAGTATCGATAGATACTTTTGCACAGAAGCGTTTGAAGCCATCAGGAAGCTGCTCAGACCAAAGCACAGTAATGTTTGGCTCTGGAGAAGGTCCCATTGTGTATAGGCTGTTTAGGAAACGGAAGTTTGAACGTGTAACCATTGTACGTCCGTCAAGTCCCATACCACCCATAGATTCTGTTGCCCAGATAGGGTCACCAGAGAATAGCTCATCATATTCAGGAGTACGTAGGAAACGAACCATACGCAGTTTCATCACAAAGTGATCGATCATCTCTTGAGCTTGAACTTCAGTGATAACGCCAGCAGCAATATCACGCTCGATGAAGATATCAAGGAACGTAGACGTACGGCCTAGAGACATCGCAGCGCCATTTTGAGATTTCACTGCCGCTAAGTAGCCGAAGTAAGTCCACTGAATGGCTTCTTGAGCGTTAGTTGCAGGCCCTGAGATATCGAAGCCGTAAGAAGCAGCCATCTCTTTGATTTGACCTAGTGCACGGTGCTGCTCAGCAATCTCTTCACGAAGTTGCATCGTCATTGTTAAGTCTTCACCGTTTTCAAAACGATCTTGAAGAGAAACAAATTGTTGATACTTATCTTGGATTAGGAAGTCAAGACCGTAAAGCGCAACACGACGGTAATCACCAATAATACGACCACGGCCGTAGGCATCAGGAAGACCCGTCAATACACCAGACTTACGACACTTCATGATGTCAGAAGTATAGATGTCGAAAACACCTTGGTTGTGTGTTTTACGGTACTTCGAGTAGATTTCAGAAATTGTTGGATCTAGCTCGCGATCGTACGCTTTGCAAGAACCTTCAACCATGCGAATACCACCATTAGGGATGATAGCACGCTTAAGTGGTGCGTCAGTTTGAAGACCAACGATAGTTTCTAAATCTTTGTTGATGTAACCGGCTTTGTGAGACGTGATCGTAGAGATGACATCAGTATCAAAGTCTAGAGGTGCTTTAGTCGCATTCTCTGTTTTGATTCCTTCCATCACGTTGTCCCACAGCTGTGCTGTAGCTGGAGTAGCTTCAGATTCAAGGAAAGCTTCATCACCTTCATAAGGAGTGTAGTTTTTCTGAATGAAGTCACGAACGTTTACTTCAGTCTGCCATTCGCCTTCTGCGAAACCTTTCCAAGCATTAGCATTATGCTCTGCCATGTTATACCTACCTTTTTAGTAGAAAAAAAACCGTACTGCTGATTAACAATGTTGCCCGTTAATTCCCGTCTGGGAAACAGTACCACGTAACAATAGTAATATAGATAACTAACGCGATGAATTTAAATGCCTTAATTATTTATATTGCTACTAAATGTTTCTTAGTAGTGAGGCAGCATAAGAGATACCTCACTACTCTTTATTTCTTTAAAGCAGTGCTGGAATACCGTATTGGCCTTCTAACATACCTACCGCTAGCATAGCGATGAGACAGATAACAAATGCCCCTACAGGAATGACCACTTTATCGACAAATGATAGACGCTCTGCACGCTCTTTATCACCAATCAAACCATTATTATCCAAGAACATGGTTAGTGCCCACGCTAAAACAGGATTCGTTACGATAGCAGCAAAAATACAGATACCCGCTGCTTGTGAATCCTTTGTTTCACGAACCATCTGCATACCCGCTTCAAGTAGTGGTAGTGATACACCAACTAAAAGAGCAACACGCATTACTGGTGGCCACACCGCAACATCCATTGGGAAACCAAGGATAGCGATGATAATACAAAGTAAACCAAGTAAAATAGCGCCAGCAGGGATAGGACGTTTGGCAATCGCTGCAGGGATCATATAGGTTCCCCAAGACGACGTGATGTTACCACCACCAACTGCAGTACCTACAATTTGACGAACTGAACAGGTTGTCATCGTGTCATCAACATCCATCAATACTTTCTCTGCACCTTTAGGATAGTTCAGTTCTTGGAAGATACGGTGACCTAAGAAGTCAGGAGACCACATTGCAACAGCAAGAATAGCGAACGGTAGAGAGGCAATGAAATGCTCAATATTTGGCAAACCTAGCATCCAACCTTCAGAGGTAGAACCCCACCAGTAGAATGGATTTAGATTGGGTAGACCCATCTGCGTTTCGAATTTAATATCAAAACCAGCACCGAGAATCAGCGCAATACCTAAACCGGTAAATGCACAGACTGGAATCGCTAACCAACGTTTGTTTACTTTCGCTAAATAAGCGTAGATAGCAATGGTGATACCAAGAACAATCAAACCAACGTAACCCATGCTACCAGCAGCAACATCGGTTGATTCAAGAGCGACAGCCCATGTTTGAATAGAACTGATTTGGCTAATGGTTCCGGTCAAACCCAAAAATATTAATAAGCCGCCGGCTGTCCCTTTCGAGGTGAGGTTCACCAGTTTTGAGCCCCCTTTTAGGTAGCTCAAAATGAGACCAAATACACCAATCAAGATAGCAAGAGCAAGAGGGTGAGCGCCGGCCAAAGCAATGGTACCGATTAACGGAATCATTGGACCATGGTTTCCAGCAAGGTTGGCTCTTGGGTTAATAAATCCTGACGCAATAACACAGAATAGAAGTGCTGGAATGAGCATTTCAACTCGTGCAACTTCGATGGCAAACTCTTTTCCTAGATTTACGTGATCCCAGGCAGCCGTTAATCCGTCGGCCCACGACATCATTACCGCAGAGTACATCGCGATAATACCGATGGTACCTGCTAGCGCAGGGACTAAATCTTCCCACTCAAAGCGGAAATCACGACCAGGAAGGTTTAAACCCCAACGGCGTGGTTTCATTATCTTCAACTCGTTATCCAAATAATCTGAACGCGAAGAAAACTCTGAAGCAGGGCGATGTAACTCGCTATAACTTTGTTCGTTCTGCTCTTTCCCTATAGACATAGGAACCTCATATAAAATTTATTTTAAAGTTTGTGACTATTTTTTAGAGGACTTGAGTTTAGCATATCAAAATTCTGTCAGTGTTTGATCTTGATCACTTATTCTCAGCTTATGAAATAAAAATACAGAAAAATTTGGCATTGAACATCTCAAAAAAACCGCTTGAATACATAAAAGTTATAAAAATCATGGAAATTAGGAGCTTAACAGCAAAAAATATGCAAGGTATGCAACATATTGTTTCATAGGGATAAGCAGGGAAATGAAGATAAGAAAAGAATATTCTGTAATTTTATTACACTAATAAGGAATGATTTTTTCAGCCAGAAAGTGCTGCCTAAATAACCATATAGAGTGATGTATGTACATTATTGAGTAAAATATTGTTAAATTTAAAAGGGGTCTTTGAATAGCTGGAAATGAATAACTATTTAAGGTTAAAATGGCATGGCGGTGCTTGTTTGGTGCTGTTTGGGTAAAAAGCGCGATTTTATGCATAATATTCCTCATTAGCACGGTCGCAATAAGTTAATAAATTGTTGCGATGCTTATTTTTGAGTGTTAACGTCTAGAAATACGCAAAAAAACAAAATATCAGCTCAAAATACGCTAAAGGGAGAGAGCGCATGCAGGATTCAATCGCGCTAGAAGTAAAAGAGCTACATAAACACTTTGGTCAAAATGAAGTACTCAAAGGCATTTCTCTTTCAGCTAATAAAGGTGATGTAATCTCCATTATTGGCTCTTCAGGTTCAGGTAAGAGCACTTTTTTACGTTGCATCAATTTACTTGAGACACCCACGGATGGTGAAATCTGGGTAAATGGTGAACTCATTGAGATGAAAAACAACCGCCTAGGTGAAGCTGTTCCAGCCAATGAAAAGCAGGTTCAACGAATTCGCTCTCGACTAGCAATGGTATTTCAAGGTTTCAACCTCTGGTCACACATGACGGTTCTAGAAAATGTCATTGAAGCGCCAGTGCATGTATTAGGCATGCCTAAAAAAGTGGCTATTGAGAAAGCAGAGCAAATTTTACAACGTGTCGGCCTTTTCGACCGTAAAGATTACTACCCTGGTCACCTTTCTGGTGGGCAGCAACAACGAGCTGCTATTGCACGAGCCTTAGCAGTGGACCCTGAAGTAATGCTATTTGATGAGCCAACATCAGCACTTGACCCCGAGTTGGTCGGTGAAGTACTCGGTGTTATGCAGAGCCTTGCTGAAGAGGGGCGTACCATGTTAGTGGTAACCCACGAGATGGCATTTGCACGTGATGTATCCAATCATGTGATGTTTTTACACCAAGGTTTAGTGGAGGAGCAGGGGGATCCTAGCATTCTGTTTACCACACCAAAATCTGAACGACTAAAACAGTTCATCTCGTCAATATACTAATAATAAAACCAAGAAAACCATAAAAATAATCGGAGATTACAATGAAAAAATGGATTTTAGCTACGGCACTAATTACAGCAACACTGACTGGCGCTGTACAGGCAAAAGAGTGGAAGACCGTTCGTTTCGGTATTGAGGGCGCTTACCCTCCATTTAGCTGGACAGAGCCAAGTGGTGAAGTAAAAGGCTTTGATGTTGATATGGCCAACGCACTGTGTGCTGAGCTTGCTGTTAAGTGTAAAATTGTTCCTCAAGCATGGGATGGTATCATCCAACAGCTGACTGCACGTAAATACGATGCAATTATTGCGGCAATGTCTATCACTGAAGAACGTAAGAAAAAAGTGGATTTTACGGGTAAATACGCGTTAATTCCTAACCAGTATGTAGTGAAAAAAGGCGCTAATCTCACCTTTACTAAAGAAGGTCTTAAAGGCGTTAAAATTGGTGTTCAACGTGCAACGACGCATGATAAATACTTAGTAGATAACTTCCCAGGTGCGGTCGAGATTGTTCGTTACGACTCTTTTGATGATGCATACCTAGATCTTAAAGCAGGTCGTATTGCTGCTGTATTAGGTGATGCTGCCGCTCTTGAAGAAGGTCTGTTAAATAAAGAGGGTGGCGAAGGTTACGAGTTCTCTGGTCCTTCTCTAACCGACCCTAAGTGGTTCGGCGATGGTTTTGGTATTGCACTGCGTAAAAAAGATAAAGATCTAACCGCAAAACTTGATGCTGCGATTATCTCTCTACGTGAAAAAGGCATCTATCAAGAGATTGCTGCAAAGTACTTCAAATATGATGTATACGGTCAGTAATGACTGATGAGCATGGGTGGTTTCTCCGCCCATGCTATTTACCCCCTTTTTTCTGCTGTTTCATGAACTCCATTTTTAACATCACTTTTATTCATAAAATAGCTGCATTGGAAACCTATTATGTTTGATTTGAAAGGATACGAAGCCTCGATTTTTCAAGGGGCAATATTAACCATAGAGGTTGCGTTGTTGTCATTGGCATTAGCGATGATACTTGGCATGTTAGGTGCTCTGGCAAAAATGGCACCGTATCGATGGGCACGAGCTATTGCGACCTTTTACACCACGGTCATTCGTGGCATTCCAGATTTAGTACTCATGATGATTCTATTCTATGGTGGGCAGATCATCCTTAATGACAGTTTGTATGCCATTAACGAGTGGATCAATGAGTGGATGACGTCCAGCAATCCGGCTCATGAGTGGGTCGATTACCTTCCAGATTATGTTGAAATTAGTCCGTTTGCCGCTGGGGTGATTACCATAGGGTTTATTTTTGGTGCCTACATGGCTGAGACGTTCCGTGGCGCTATTATGGCGGTTGACAGAGGAGAATTGGAGGCAGCAAAGGCGTATGGCATGAGTGGTCCAATGGCTTTTCGTCGAATTCTATTACCTCAAATGATTCGACATGCTCTGCCTGGTTTTGGTAACAACTGGTTGGTACTGCTGAAAACGACTGCACTGGTCTCCATTATTGGTCTGCAAGACATGGTACGAGTTGGCTCAATGGCAGCGGGTTCGACAAAAATGCCATTTACCTTCTACATGGCGGTGGCGATTATTTTCTTATTCTTTACGTCAGTTTCAACAGGGTTCTTAAAACTTGCTGAGCGTAAATTTAGTATTCATACGAGGTAGACATGGACTTTTCAATCATCATTGAGAGTATGCCCCTCTATTTAAGTGGGCTTTGGACAACACTGTGGTTAGTGTGTATTTCACTGGTAATCGGTCTGCTTGTGGCGGTTCCAATGGCGGTGGCTAGAAACAGTAAATTGTATGCGGTGTGGATGCCTGCCTGGGGCTTTATCTACTTCTTCCGTGGAACACCACTGTTGGTTCAGCTCTACTTAATCTATTACGGAGTTGATCAGTTTTTCCCCGTGAAAGATACATTATGGCAGCACGCTTGGTTCTGTGCTTTGGTTGCGTTTGTACTCAATACCTCCGCTTATACCGCAGAAATTATTCGTGGGGCAATTAATGGCTTACCAAAAGGGGAAGTGGAAGCGGCGAAAGCGTATGGTATGGGGACTTTTATGGCATATCGACGGGTTATCTTACCTAGCGCATTACGAAGAGCACTGCCCGCTTACAGTAACGAAGTGATATTTATGCTGCACGGATCAGCGATTGCCGGCATTGTTACTATCATGGACATTACAGGAGCAGCGCGACTAGTAAATTCCCGTTACTATGCACCTTTTGAATCTTTTATTACCGCTGGTCTCTTTTATATGGCGTTAACCTTCATCATTATATTCTGCTTCAAAAAAGCAGAAGAAAAGTTTTTACGCTATATGCGACCTCTTAGCTAAAAATACGTTGAAAGCATGGAAATAAAAAAAGAGCTTACCGTCATTTGAACGGCGAAGCTCTTTTTTGTTTATGGGTTAAATTAGGCTATACCGCAACATCAAAATAAAGGTCAATACCCGTCAATTCACTGATCTCTTCCAGGTACATTTTAATGTGAGGAGGAAAGGTTAACCCCTTTATCACCGTAAGGTTTCTGAGGAATGGGAAGAAATTAATATCATCCCAACTCAGCTTATCTCCTTTTGCCGATGGCAAAGTAATAAAATCAATTTCAACAAGCATTGGAGCTAGCTTAGCAATGTACTCTTCAGAACGCTCAAAGGCGGCATCGAAGCTCAAATCGATCATGGCTGTTTTTTTAGTGGTAAACCACTCGTATGCAGAAGGTCGCTGAAACTCCGGAAGAGGGATTTTCATCCAACGTGGGTAGATAAGTGGGCGGACATAGGGCGACACAGCGGCTAACCATTGTGTGACCTCATCAGCTTGAGTACTTTTCCCTATGACTCGGTGATGGTCATATTGATTGAGATAAGCGGCGATGTCTAAGCTCTCAGCCATATAACTGCCATCCTCTTTTTCGAGAATAGGCACGAGATTTACCCCTACTTTTTCAACTCGCGCTTCGACATCATCATTTTGCAAATAGAGAATCTCTACATCCATTTTTTTTATGCCAACGACAAGCTGAGCTTTAATACAATAAGGGCAGTGATCGAAAAGGTATAATTTCATGCCATTCATCCTTAAATTTATAACATCCTTAATATAGCCTGAAATCAAAGGATTAGCTAAACTCTGACCAGATAGGTGCGTGATCAGAAGGTTTCTCTATGCCACGCAATGGATAATCAATACCTGCATCGATACACTTAGCCGCGAGACTCTTGGTCGCTAATATGACATCGATACGCAAACCTCTATTGTCAGGGAAGCCTTTAGAACGATAGTCAAACCATGAAAATTGGTCATTAACCTCTGGGTATAATTTACGGAAGGTGTCTTCAAATCCCCAATCCATTAATGTTTTTAACCATTCGCGCTCCTCAGGCTGAAAAGAGCATTTGCCCGTTTTTAACCAGCGCTTGGCGTTAGGTTCGCCGATACCAATATCCGCATCAATTGGACTGATGTTGATGTCACCCATCACAATAACCTGTTCGTCACTGTTGTGGGCATGGTGTAAGTGGGTCATTAGATCTTTATAGAATTGACGTTTATACGGGTATTTTGTTTCATGTTTAATGTTATCACCTTGTGGGAAGTAACCATTCATCACCGTGACTTTTTGGCCGTCCTGTTGTTCAAAAGTGGCCATGATCATTCGGCGTTGTGACTCTTCGGTATCGGTTGTAAACCCACGCTGCACAGAAATTGGTTCTTGTTTGCATAACATAGCAACACCGTAATGGGCTTTTTGACCGTGGTGATAAACGTGGTAGCCCATCGCTTCAACGTCGGCTAATGGAAAAGCTTCGTCATGCACTTTGATCTCTTGCAGGCCAATAACATCCGGTTGGTGTTTATCAATGATCGCCTGTAGTTGATGTAGGCGAGCTCTTAGGCCATTGATATTAAAGCTGATTACTTTCATATGTTTTCTAACCTTATGATAAATTTAAATATTCTTATTTTATAGTGACTTACAAAACCTCGATACTGTATATATAAACATATAAATATCTACAAAGGGAAATTATTGAGTCATTTTGTAGTCATTTTTGTAGCCAGTGGATTGAGTTCTATTGCGTCATTTAAATGGTCTGGTGAAAAATGAGAATAGATCATGGTGTTCTTAATATCACTATGACCTAATATTTTTTGAAGCACTAGTATATTTCCACCATTCATAATGAAATGTGAAGCGAAAGTGTGGCGAAGTACATGAGTCGCTTGGCCGCTAGGAAGCTCAGGCAAGGCTTTTGCCAGCCATTTGTGAGTAACGCCATAGCCACAGCTAAATAATCGCTCTGAAGTGGGTTTATAGAGCTCACCGTAAAGCGCTTTTGATATGGGTACCGTTCTATTCCTCTTCCCCTTGGTATTCGTAAAGGTGATTTTGTATTTAGACAATTGAGAGCCTTGAAGGTTAACCGCTTCCATTATGCGTGCACCGGTACATAGACACACTTTAAAGATGGTTTGAAGCTGATCACCAATTGGGCTTTTTGCGATGACAGCAAACAACTGTTCAATTTGTTCGTGAGTTAAAAATGACAACTCACTTTCACTCTGTTTGATCTTCTTTATTCCCTTTACTGGATTTGGAAGGTGCCACTCTTTGATATCAATTAGGAAATTGAACACGCCTTGCATGATGAACAAGTCATAGTTATGAGAAGAGGCAGACATCTCTTTTCCGTCACGGCCATTGTGACTTGATACGGTTTTCCTAAAAGCGCGGTATTGAACGAATTCAGTAGGGGTTAATGATGCTGCAGTAGGGTCTTGCATCTGTTCGCACATAATATCTAACCGGCTTTTTACATGCACACCAGACTTTAAGTGTTTGCCATGTAGCATGAACCAAAGTTCAATAAGTTCTGATAGTGATCTTCTATCTGCCTTTTTACTCGCCCAGGGTTTATCTTCTGTTTCTCGCAAAACAAACTTTTCATAGGCGAGCGCTTCGCCTTTTGTTGCAAAGCGTTTGCGAACGCGTTTACCGCCACGACCTTGTGGGTATAGGTCACAAAGCCAAAGTTTAGCTTTACCATCATCTAACTTACGAACTGTCATAAATAACACCAAATAACTGTATATAAAAACAGTATATTTGATTGGGGTGTTTTTCAATGTTTTTTGTTTAAACTGCCAAACATGAGTTCTACAAAAGATTTCAGGCTATATTATTTATTAGTTCTGGACTAACTTCACATGATTTAAAGAATTTTTCTAACTATTATCTTGATGTGTAAATTTTTGTGTAACTAGTGTGTTAGGTGTGTATAATTCAATATACTAAATAGTAGGAATTCTCCTTTGAGGTTCACAGATGTCTAAATACCATAAACTCAGCCAGCAACCATTAAAACTTACTTTAGTTGAAGTGAAATTTTCAACTATTGCAAGAATGGATAAATATATCCCTGATATTCAAGATGAATTAAGGCATGATTATCCTATTTTTCAAGAGCTTGAAGAGCGCTCAATCAATGTTTCTAATGATAATGTAACTATTGAGTCTCCGAAGCGCTGGGTATTTATAGATAAAGCTAAAACATGCTGCGTCGAATTGAACGCTAATCGTGTTGTTTTTGTTACATCTGATTACGACCGATTTGATGGTTTTTTAAATAAAGTCCATAACATTTTAAATATCATTAATAAAATTATTAATCCGGGGCTTTTTTCGCGAGTTGGGTTGCGCTTCTGTGACTGTGTAAAAAGTCTGAATAATCAAGATTCTGATTTATTAGAACTTGTACATCCATCACTTATTATTCATGACACATTCAATCAGTTAGGGATGAAAGCACTTCAAAGACAAGAAAACATAATTAAAACACAACATGGGTTTCTAGCAATTAGAACAAAAAATGGTGTTTTTTCTGAAAACTTGCCAGATGACCTTATCAATGGGGTAATTACGGTTTTACCTGACGACCAACCGACATTAAGGCTAATGTTAGACTTTGACCATTTTTGGCAAGATGAAAATAATCAAAAAGATTTCAATATTGATGGAATACTCACATTAATGTCTGAACTGCATGAGTCTTCGAGAGAAGCTTTTTGGATGTTAACTACTGAAAAGGCAAAACAAGTATGGTTGTAGACATAGAACCGATTGATGCCGCTACATTAGCTTTGATTTCTAAACCCAGTGGTGGGAATGGCGCTAGTGCTATGCCTTATGAGTCGACATCTAACTCAAAGTCGTTGAAAGATGTATTTTTTGAAGTACAAAGTGCATCAGGAACATCAGATATTTGGGAGTTAGATTCTGCTGCAGGCATGTCTGGAGGAGTATTAACTAAAAGCCATAATAAAGAATTGAATCAATTCACTCCCTATGCTGCTGATTCTGTAAATATTGTAACCAACATGCTACTTGATATTAAGGAAGCTTTTGGGATCAATGACGAGGAGAGAGCTTTCGTTCTTCAGTCTGCTCGGAAATCAGTTCATTCATGGTCAACGGGGAAATCTGTACGGAAAAGTAAACTAGAGCGTGTGGTATTGATTCATGAAATTGCTGAAAAATGGGCAATTTCAGGAATTGAAAATCATGCAGTAGAATTATCTGGTAAAAAGAGTGATTTATTAGATCTTTTAGCTCAAGATGCCCCTGATAGTGATTCAATTTTATTCCTTGGTACAGGTATTACTTTGACCTCTGGGCCTGATGAAATAGAGGATCCATTTGCATAATGAATACATCTGGATCATCCTTAGGTGAGCAACTGGAAATGAACGGTTGGCTACAAGGAAGTATTATTTCAGGGAACTGTGCTATTGAGACATTGAAGCAATGCAGGGTAATTGATCTCGATGTTTCAAGGTTAGTAAAAGATGAGTTTATATTAATAGTTGCATCACAATCTTGCTATATCGCAAGATCTGATGATGAAAGCTCTATTCAGTTAGTAGTTGCATCAATTATAGATAAAACTGATGGGAATAAAGAATTTAACAAAAACCCTCGGTTTATTCATTGCACGGGTAGAACGGTGATTGGCTCAGAAGAGTCGGCGAAAATAGAAGAGATCTACTTTGAGATTAAGGTTGTTGAAAAGCTATTTATTAAGAAAAAACACCTTATAAATACATCTATAGATCATGATATTTCAATTACTGAACAAGACCGTCGTTCCTTTGTTAATTGGTTAGGTGGGCACTATACAAAACCAGCGTTACCTACTGCCTTTAATGATATTATAAATGGAATTGAATCCAAGCCTTATCGTAGAGCTGAGAAGGCATTAGGTGCCGAGTTTAGAGGGGTTTACGTTAGTCTAGAGCCTAAAGGAGAGATTGATAAGGCCAATGAGATATATAAAGTTCAACTCCTAGGTTTAGTTTTTAATGAAAGTGACGAGAAGGCTGGGTCACCTAAACTTGAGAAACTAGCCACATTGATGAAAAGTGTTGGTCTTGATGTAACTGTTGCATGCCTTTCCCCAAAAAAGGTTTCGATAGATTTACTGGATAGATTCACAAGGATTTATCTTGACGACATATCATATAAGCAACAAGTCTCTTTACCTCCAGATGTAAACCCTCGAATTGATTAATACGTTTGAAAAGTAATAAAAGAAGATTAAACAAAAGCCTCCAATTTAGAGGTTTTTATTTTTTCTTCTTAAGTAAATGTTAGGTATGTACCTAATGCGCCTTTCAACGAATTCTACTTTGATAGTATTCGTGGGCTGATTCTGAAATATCGGATCCTTTAAATTGGCGGTCTAAGTTTTGTGCTGCGATAAAAGTTGCCCCAGAACCAAAAAAAGGATCTATGACAAGCTCACCTTCAGTACTACTCTGGGATATTAAAGTTTCTATTAATGGGACTGGCTTTTCAGTTGGATAGCCGCGATAAACACGTTTGCATTCAAGTATATCTGGTGTCCCCAAATTATTAATTTTCCTCTTACCTTTTTCAAAAAAAAGTATGTACTCATGCCTAGCTCGATAGTGGTATCCCATACCAATACAAACCTTATCCCAAATTATTGGTTTCCAAAATTTAAAGCCAATTTTTTCTGCGATGGGCTTAATGATGAACATAGTTTCTTGATCACAAAATAAATAAAAGTGTGAGTTTTTCTTCAGAACACGATAAATCTCAATTAAAAGCTCTTCAAATCGCTCATTTGGAAATATATCAAACCATTGATTGCTTGATGATTTACTAACTTTCAAGCGAGTAGTTGTGCCTACCTTTCGGTGTTTTTCAAGTGATTCGTATGGAGGGTCGGTAACTATCAAGTCAACGCTTGCATCTGCAAGCGTTGATAGCCATTTTACGGCATCTTCTTTGTATAAATTCATAAATCCTAAATAATGCTACTGCAAGCTTTACCATGCATATGAGTTTGTGAAGCTTGGCCTCTATCTAGGCGGCGACAGTCAATGCAGTAGCTTTGATGACCATCAGGATTGCGTGCCGTTACTCTTGCTGGTGTTTTACCAAATGAACCTGGATAAGGGTGAAATACGTGTTCCCCTCCATTTGCATCAGAACAATGGGGGCATGACTTAAAGATTTGTCTCGTTTGAGAGTCAGTTTTTTGAATGGTTCCAATGTTTAAACGCTTACCACAACAACTACAGGCCATAACATTCTCCTTTAGAGATAGTGAAAAATGTATAATATTAAAGCTAATTTTAGAAAAAATGGACCTGGACTATATAATGTTAATATAAAAAAAATCTTTTATATAAATGGGATGTGACTAATAGAATACTTGGTTAATCTTTGCAGATTAGCATGCGTTTAGTGCTTTCAATTGATATTAATCCCCAATCAAGAGTTTTGCTAGATACAATTAGTTGCGTATCGGGCAAAACGTGTAAAGCTTCATCAACTGCCTGTTCAAGGTTTTTGAAATCTAACTTCATTGGTCTTAAGTCGATTCTTTCTTTCCCACTTACATCGTACCAATGGCCGTTATACATGCTTTAGCTCCTTTATTAGTATCATTGTGTTAATTGCAATATATAAAGAATTATTAAATTACTGTATCTAATAAGTGACGGTTAGATACAAGCCATTTATTAATATTGAATTTTTTTCGAGGGTCAATAGTGTCAATTTGACAGTTCGGCCATAATTTTTTTGCACTTTCAATATTTGGAAACGGATCTATCAAGAGAACCTTAGTCACATTAGAACCATGGTTTTTTAGGTAATCAAGCAAAGCTTCATCGTATGGATTAAATGCAAAACCAAAGACAATCAAGCAAGTAGAATGTTCTAGTAATTTGGATCCTAATTCCCAAACATCTTTTAGTTCCGGAGGCGGGATTTTTTCAGGGGCAGGAGGGACTATGAATGCTTTCCCTGCTCTCCCGGGCTTGCCGCTAGTGTATTTGGCTTTCTTGTCCCAAGACAATGAGCCATGAAGTTTAATTAAAGGAGTAGATCCTGTGACTCTTAAATGGGCACCCATCCACGGGAATTGAGGGTTAATTCCTCGGCCAATAAGCTGCTCACCAACATAACCATAATGAAAACCTGATGTACCGAGTGCGCATTCTACGATAGTGTCATAATTACAAGTGATAATACTTTGCAAGCCAGATTTTTGTAATTTTTTAAAAAATTGATTGAGCTTAAGAATACTCTTGTTTTCCCTAACTACGCGTTCATCAAACATTGCAGCTGAATAGGCACCACTAATTTTTGTCATAAATGGTTCGGTTAGGCGGCGACTAACATACCAAATGATACGGCTCTTTCTGTGAGATGACTTTTCAATACACCAGTGAACGAATTTCTCAGCTGTAATCCCTGGATTTGCCTTCTCCCATTCATTCCAATCTTTTTCAATCAGCTGAAGCTTTCTGTCTTCTTGTTCTGAAGTTACTGATACATCAAAATCGAACAAGTTGCTAACTAAGGGGAGGTCAAATGCCCATTTAGAAAAGCCAGCACCAAGGAATAAAGTTAGCAATTTAAAATCCCCCCAATTTTGGTCATATAATTACAGTTGCCCCACCAGTTTTAAGTAAAATTGATAGCTCATCTTGATTTAAAATCATGAGTTCATGTGTGCGAGCATGCTCTAACACTTCAGGCTTCGGGTTAGAACCGTAACAAAGGATATGTAAGTTGTCGTTTACGCATTCCCTCACTACCATTCCCTTACTTGTAGCTTGTTCAGTTAACTCTTTCTCAGCCTCAGTATCGAATCCGATAAAGCATATTTCTATCTGATGATTACGCCTTTTGTTGTGTTGAGCTCTAAACCAATAGATGAAAAATGCTGTTAGACAAGTAATGAATAGAACCCACATACGATTATCCTAATCAAAAAGTGAGTTCTCAATTTAGCATTTGRACAGCTCTATACTAATTAAACCTTCTGCCCCGCCCACACAACTTCGCCAATGATCTCAAAATCAAAGGTCGTCATTTCACTTCTCGACAACTCCCATGGCTTATAGGTCGCATTATCGCTAACAACACTTAAGCCAGTTTTAGTGAACTGCAGGCGTTTAACCATTAGCTGGCCATCAAAGCGGAAAACATAGATGCCATCGCCAGTGAAATCTTCAATACGATTCACCATCACCAAAGCGTGATTTTGTAGGGTGGGGGTCATGCTGTCGCCACGAACGGGCATTAAAAAGATGTTGTTTGGCTTTACACCAATTTCATTTGAGATGAATGTGCGGCTAAAGGCGATGCCTTCAGGCTGGTTCTCTTGCACAACTAGAGCGCCGCTGCCAGCACTTACTTCGATATCGTAGAAATCTAATTCAACGTATTTTGTATCACTGCTGATTAGGGAGTGATTGACCACACCGTCAGCAACTTGTTGGGCTTTTATGAAAATACGTTCTGGGATTTTCCCTCGCGTACGCCAGTTCTGAATCGTGTTTCTAGCAACACCTAATGCATTAGCAAGTTCGATTATTTTAGAAGTACCTGTCAGTACTTTTAACTCATCTAGCTGTTTTTCTATATCAGTACTCATCTCACACCTTGAAGCTCATCACAAATAGTGACAAATAGCGCTTTACAAAATGCAAAAATAGATCAAAAATGAACTCATAGATTAAATGAGTGCTTAATGAGTTTGCTTTTTGTCTTTATTTGTCGATATATGCTTTTATTTAGTCATTTCAGTAAGAATTGCACAAGTAGCGACTTAAAACAAACGACATAAACACTTTATGAGTGCATTTGTGAACAGGTGCTGTGAAACAGAGTGGGTAATTAGTCTCGGTGCCAGCCAGTCGCCTAATTACCCATTAATCAAACCATAACAATAGAGGTGTTTAACATGAGTCAAGCCATCGTTATATCGGTAGAAGCTCCATATGTAACAGCGAAGCGGTATGCAGAACTTTCAGGGATGAACCTAAATACCATCACTAAAAAGATCAAAGATGGAAAAATCCCAGTGATGTCAAAAGACGGTTCACGTGAGCTTAACCTGATTAATCTTGCTCTGTTAACTAAGCGTGCTTTAGAAGCCAAGTATTAGTTAATCCGTTTCACTTGTTACCAGTTGAGTATCTGATATGTCTGCTAATTCAACAATGTGCGTTTTCCGTGAGTCCAAACAAAAGGCGTTTGAAGAAGCGTGTATGGCCTTTCGACTAAACGAAAATATGACCAGCATCGCGACTGAGTTGGAAATGTCACCAACCATGTTACGTAACAAACTTAATCCAGAGCAACCGCATGTTTTAACGTGTGTTGAGATGGTAGCGATCGCAAAGACTACGGGGAACTACACCGTTGTTAATAGCCTTTTGCGTGGGCTTGGCGTGGTAACCGCACACATTCCTACTGATGCAAGTGAAGAAACCTTTGCTCGAAGAGCGCTTGAAAACTCTGTTCATGCCGGTGATTTAGCCAAAGAGGCCATTGAGCATGCGGGACAAACTCGGCTCTCTCACCGAAGCAAACAAACCATCATCCAAAAGGCCCAGGCTTCTATCGGGAACCTGGTACTGCTTATCAATGATATTGAAGGGCGCACACCTAATACGGCTTCATTCCTTTCTATGGGAGTCGATTTCATTGCCTCGGGTGCTCCGCTTCCAGGACTAGCATAAGGATCTCGTCATGCCTCAATTAGCCGAAACAATTGATTCAACTCGACCAGCGCCAGAGAGCATCGCAGCATGCAAAGAGCTGTTCACTCAACGTCATAAACGTAATCAATTGAAAATTGCATTTAACTCTTTGCCCGTCCGTAGCCGTGGAATGATCTGCATTGCTGGCGGTCTGTCGAGTCAAGATAGCTACCGAAGCTTTGAAGAATTCGATGATCTAGAGCTTCAAAAAATTCGCAGAGGCTTGCAAGAACTTAAAGGCATCATTAAACGCTTTGATATCAAAGTAGGCGATGTAAACAAGTTAAAGCCTAGCCACTTTAAAGCCTAAGTACTACCAAGTTACCTGTGCCTCTGTAATAGGGGGCTTTTTTTGTACCTAAATTTTGTTTTACCCCATAGGAGCAATGCCATGACAGACATTAATGTAGAAGCGAACGAAGCCTTAACACAGGCTCGTAATGTGCTAAATCAATCAGAAGTAAATCTAGAAAAGTCACGAGTGATGAATGATTTGCTACTTAGCCAGAACAGAAAGCTAATGCAGGCATTCATTAATTTATTACCCCAAGAAAACCGTTTTGACCTAGCGGTCGAGGGTGATGCATTAGAACAATTGGAACACGATAATGAGTTTATGTTGGAAGCGATGAGACAGCGTGATGTGTATGACATCGTACACGCGATTAATGTGTTAGCGATGGCCAATACTGATGTGATTCATATTGCTACTGATTTTGCCGCACATATTAATTGGTTTCATGTCCGTGTCAGCCCAACCACCACAGACTATCTAGATAAAAATCGACCTGAAGACCGTTTGCTACGGGAGTGCGTGGATATGGGGGAGGAAGAAGCACTTGAGAAGCTTCTCTTAATCGAGTCCAAGATTACGGAGCTGATTATTGACGCTCGTGATGAAGCTGACAAAAAAGCAGAGGTGGCAGCATGAGTACTCACGTGATGTTAGATCTAGAAACCATGGGTAATACAAGCAATGCAGCAATTGTCTCTATTGGTGCCGTTGTGTTTTCACCTGTTACTGGTGAATTAGGTGCAGAGTTCGAAGAGGTGGTGAGCCTGAATAGCTCAGCTCATTGCGGTGTTATTGATGCATCAACGGTTTCTTGGTGGCTGACTCAGAGTGAAGAGGCAAGAGCCATATTTGAACGAGATACACCTAAGTCTTCACTTAAAGATGCGTTGTTAGAGCTAAATCAATGGCTCGCTGACCTTGGAGATAAGAAAGACATTCAAGTTTGGGGTAATGGCAGTGGCTTCGACAATGTGATTTTAGTTAATGCCTTTAAAGCGGCTCGTATTAAGCCGAATTTCATTCATTGGAATGACCGAGACGTGAGAACCATCGTGGAAATGGGGCGCTCAATTCTAGGTATAGATCCAAAGGCAACACTAACCCGAGAGGGTACCCACCATTCCGCACTCGATGATGCGAAGTTTCAAGCAAAGTACGTTTCTGCTATTTGGCAATCATTCGTAACACCAACACAAGCTGAGGTGGAAGCATGAGTTCTACAAACGGAAAAGTACAGCCACGCGAGCTTTACCCAACACCGGCAGAAGTAGTCGATGCACTATTATCGAAGTTAACGCTTCGACCAACTGACCAGTTCTTAGAGCCTTGTTTAGGTACCGGTGCAATCTTTGACAAGATTGATCTGCCAACAAGCCAAAAGTCATTTGCTGAAATCGAAAAGGGTATTGATTACCTAACCACTGATTTTGGTATTCAAGACGTGATCATTACAAACCCACCGTTTTCATTAACTGAAGAGTTTATTCGAAAAAGCATCAGTGAATTAGCTGCAGGTGGAACCATGGCATATCTGCAACGAGTCAATTATTTAGGTTCTAAAAAACGACTACCGTTTTGGTATGAAATTGGTTTCCCACCTAAATGCCCGATCATTGTTCCACGTCCTCGTTTTGTTGGCGGTGGTTCAGATTCGTGCGAATACGCCTGGTTCATTTGGGACAACGGTAACCGCTTCGATATCCCTCAAGGGTTAAGTCATATCGTTTCAATTGGACATGGGGTGGCAGCATGAGTGAGTTAACTGAAAAGCAGCGCTATCAGCGTGAGTACTACCAGAAAAATAAAACAAAGCTATGTGCCCAAAAGCGCAATCAGTACCAGGGAAAAACGCAATCTGGTACTAAGACAAAAGCTAAGCGCAAAACACGTAAAACATCACCAAAAATAACGGCACCGGCTAGAGCAACATCGCCAGTGGTAAAGGTGCGCAAGATTGCGGTTAAAACCAGAAGCAGAATTGAAGACATTCACCTTGCAAGAGAGTTAGGCGTCTCAGTTCAAGAATTGAAGGCGTTAGTATGAGTGCATTTGTAGAGAACCCATTATATCAAGCCAAAGTGAGGATGATTAATGCTCGTTTAATGGGACTTACTCTTTGAAGTCTCTTAGCGAACCAACCGAAATCGAAAAGTATGATTTTCCATACCAAGCCCCGTTAACACCCGTTGACGAGGCTTGTTTTGGTTATCGTCGATTTACTGAAACCATCGAGCCAGAAGATTTAAGTGTTATTGAGCGCAGGCTTTTTGACGTTAACCCTCGTGATCATGCGTGGCGTAAAGAGTTCTTTGATGGACTGCCGACTTACCTGGCTAAATATTTTGCCAATCGTTATATCGATATTTGCGAAAAGGAGAGCTTAAAAGAAGCAAATACCTTCCTGCGAAACAAAATGCGACCTGCAAGTGAGCGCGTTCGCATGGTTCTGGCCAAATACAAAAAACTCCCAACCACCCAAAAGGTGGCTTTGTTAAGTGAAGAGTATGGCGACACTAAGCAAAGCGACTTTGTAAAACCTTATCAGGCTAAAAAAGAACAGATGCGTTTTGACTTCGAGATGATCGAGAAAAACCGCAAGCCAGTAAAGAGCCGGATTCTAGCCGAACTTGAGCAAGACGAATTGAAAGAGATGGCTTTTAAAATTAGTCAGATTGTAGGTGTTAGTTTTCAATTGATCGCTGAAAAAGTGGATAAGACAGAGCTAACAGAAGAAGAGACTGCTGAAGCTATTGGTTATGAAGAGTTAGCTCAATTCGTTTGCCAGTTTGGTATTAAGCCACCGCGTAAACGAAAGAAGCAAACCGATCTTACCGCACTGAATGACATCTCGCGCATGCTTGATGACAAATGGTGGTTAGGACGGTTAGTGAAAGCTCGCAAAATAATGCGCGAACATCTAGCCATAGCAATGGGACAGGTCTCTTCTAAAGCATCTGTGTATTGCTCTTGGGATTGCCTCAGAGAGCATAAAGAGCAGCAAAGTCGAAACTGGGAAGCGATACAAAATAGGCTTTTACGTGATGAAGAAACGGGTGAAGAGGTTGCCCTTGATGAGATGGTATTAAGAAGCGTATCAAACCCAGCAATACGCCGTCATGAATTAATGGTTCGTTGCCGTGGTTGTGAAGACATTGGTAATGAGCTTGGTTTACAAGGGCTATTCTTAACATTAACGGCGCCTTCTAAATACCATAACAGTTACAAAAAGGGTGGTTTCATTGATCACTGGAATGGTGCTAGCCCTCGTGACACTCAAACGTATTTGAATACTATTTGGCAGCGTATTCGTGCCAAATTGGGCCGTGAGGAGATCCGTTGGTTTGGTGTTCGAGTTGCTGAGCCGCATCACGACGGCACGCCACACTGGCATTTACTTCTATGGGTTAAGCCAGAGGAAGTTGCATTTGTTCGTGATGTTTTTATCACCTATGCCACGAAAGAAGACCGAAATGAACTGCACCCCAAGCAAGAGAAAGAGAAGAAAAAACCGTTTAGAAAAGGGGATTATGTAGGGCCATTAGACTACCGCCCACGCTGTGATATCGGTTTGATTGATCCTGCGCTAGGCACAGCAACAGGCTACATCGCCAAGTACATTTCAAAGAATATTGATGGTTATGCCATGGACGCTGAAATGTCTGATGAAGCTGAAAAGCCAGTGAAAGAGATGGCGAAAAACGTTAACGCTTGGAAAAGCCGTTGGAGTATTCGGCAGTTTCAGTTCTTTGGTGGTGCGCCAGTTACCACTTATCGTGAATTACGCCGCTTTGCTAACCAAAACAAAAAAGCCTTTATGGAATACGTGTTCATGCAAAAACGTGTCGATTTACTCACCATTTACTCCATGCTACAGCGTGATTTGGTTGGGCCTATTAAACCAAGCAAACTGATCACCAATGAAGAATTAATGAAAGTGATTAGTGATAGCTATCAAGCAAGAGGAGATTCAAAGCAATCAAGTGTCGCAGGCACATTAGCGGCAGCTGATCATGGTAACTGGCAAGGCTACATCATGGGGCAGGGTGGGCCATTCGTTAAGCGTGCAGATCTCCTCATAGTGAACTCTTATGAGGTGCTGCCTTTCGCCTCACCGCATGGTGAAGACGTTCGCAAAATTGAGGGTTTTATTACACCTGAAGAAACGGTCAAAACACGCACTAAATCTTGGACGATTGTGAAGAGGTCACAAGCAGATATTGAAACCGTACATGAATTTGAAAAACCGACGCCTGATCCTGAAACGTGGAGATATAAAGGTAAGAAAACCATAGTTAAAAAAACCGATAATGTTGAAGCGGGGGCTCTTGCTCTTTCTGGCAGCGCAGCTGCCTCTCGGAGTTCTGTCAATAACTGTACGGAGCCCAAAAGAGTACAGGTCAGCAATCAGCTAAAGAATATATTTGCTCCTAATCAGAAAAACAAAAAGGTCGATACCTTTGTCGATGAAAATGCCTTGAATGCCTTATTAAATGGTAGCTCTCTAAATCTGCATGATGGACGAAGTTTAAAAATCAGACCTGCTGAATTAGACAGTGAAGGGAATATCAGACCCGCTCAGCTTATTGAAATTGAAAAAGAGCCAGAAGATATGCGCTGGCTTGAGTTTGATGGTTGGCCAGATGAACCCAAGCCGACGAACCGGGACGAATATGAACAACCAAACCTTTCAATTTTCACTAAGCATGACTTTGGTGATGATGATTGGCCGTTAATTTAACAAAGTCACTATGTAGGTTGTTGTTTAACCACTTGAAATAATTTGGTTTTAATGCGAATCTGAATGGTCTTAATGAATAAGGTGTAGTTATGGATATCTCAGTATGGTTGAAATTACCTACGGTGATTTTGACCTTTATATTAGTGAGCAAGCATTTGTATGATTGGGCTAAAGGAAAAACCTTTCGATTAAGAGAGGATTATGATTTTGCCAAGAGTTTTTTAACTGATGTGCAAGATGGTCAATTACACCCCTATGCTGTTGAAAAAGGCTATCAGGCACTAGCGGGAACTCCTTTTATTTCAGTAAAAGAGATTGAGTATATTTTAACTTTAGAAAATTCGGTTAAATGTTTGAGTGATTATGTGTTAGCAACAGATTATCTAGAAAAATTAGAAACTGAAGGTAGCTTACAACTCAAATTTAAAGATAAATATGCATCAAATGGTGTGAGAACACGGCGTAAACTTTGGTATGTAGGTTGGTACCTCACCTTTAGTATGATTGCATTTAGCCCATTGTTCATGAGTAAAGTAATTGACATAACCTTTCTTCAATCATTATATCTATTTGTTATTACTTTTTTATACTTCGGTACTTTGGCATTGTTAAGCGCAAAAGCTGCAGTGAGGATCATACGTGGTGAGAATTTAGTGAAAAACCAATCAGAATACCTTTCTCGAAAAATAGTACACAGCTAAAATTATTAACTATGGAGTACTGAATGGCCCTTTGGTTTGCGAAAATAATAGATACCACGACAGAGATTAATCGTTTCTTTGGTCCTTTTGATTCGATAGAAGAAGCCCAAAAGGAACTGAAGAATCAGTTTGAGTATTCTGGTTGCTCGTTTACACCAATCTATAGTGCTTTCGATAAAGATCGAGCGCGAACAATGGCGAGTAACTACGCAGATGAGGCTGAGGAAAAACTTTCAGAAAAAGAGATAGCTCAAACTGAAAGGCAAGCATACAAGCAAGGGGCGTTGAATGGTAAGGGACTGCATAAAAACCCTTATCGTCCAGGAACGCAAAGATATGAGGATTATCGATTAGGTTGGCAACGCAATTAAAAACCCACTGAACGAATTCGGTGGGTTTGTTGTTATAGCATGGATAATTGCTGTTTGAGCTCTTGTTGTTGATTGGGGGCTAAGGTTTTTAATAACTCAAATGCTAACTGACTAGAACTCTTGGCTGATGGGCTTAATGTATGGCTGAAGGTTAGATTCATTACGAACGAGTGGCCACACTCTGGGTTACTGCAACTGCAGTACAGATCTGAATACCCTAACGATATTCGGTTACTCTTTTGAATGCAGCTTTTACCTCCGCACTCTGGACAAAGAACTCTCATAAACACCTCACTGACTGACCCTACCATTATAAATTAATGGCTGTGTTTATGTACAGTGCTATGTGGTTGGACTTATATGATTTAATGTGGACTAACCACATCTGAGTTGTATTGATGTAATTGGTGTATCAG
>NZ_JAKJSQ010000055.1:0-26532 GCF_050337105.1 Aliivibrio kagoshimensis | reverse complement strand
GCCTTATTTACGTGGTATTTCAATTTTTCTTGCTTCCGTTTGACGGAACAGGACAAGCACCTTACCAATGGTTTGAACTTTTTCAGCTTTTGTTTCACGAACAATTGCTTCTATAATCAAATTCTTAGTGTCGCGATCTTCAGAAGCAACACGGATTTTAACCAGTTCGTGGTGATCTAAGGCGATCTCGATTTCTGCAAGAACGGCTTCAGTTAAGCCATTAGAGCCCATTAAAACAACGGGTTTTAAATTGTGAGCAAGACCTTTAAGGTATTGCTTCTGTTTGGTGCTAAGGTTCATAAAAGCCTTATTAAATTAGATTAAGGGTTGAAAACAGCCTATTCTAACGCCATCTAGAGATTAAGACTAATTTTTCGTAACGGTCTTCACAGTTTTGATAAAAATTAGGGTATAAATGAGTAAAAATAAACATTCAGCAAGCTCTGGACGCTGGCTGAAAGAGCACTTCGATGACAAATATGTTTTAGAAGCGCAAAAAAGAGGTTATCGTTCTCGTGCTATCTTTAAATTAGAAGAGATACAGAACAAAGATAAGCTGATTAAACCAGGGATGACGGTTGTTGACCTTGGTGCCGCCCCCGGAGGTTGGTCACAGTATGCAGCTGAAATTGTAGGTGATTCTGGGCAAGTGATTGCTTGCGATATATTATCTATGGACTCAATTGCTGGAGTGAGTTTCCTTCAAGGGGATTTCCGAGAAGAAGCTGTTCTTGATGCGCTATTGACGCGAATTCAACCAAATATGGTTGATGTCGTGATGTCTGATATGGCGCCTAACATGAGCGGCAACCAATCGGTTGACCAACCAAGAGCAATGTATCTAGTTGAATTAGCACTAGATATGTGCAGGCAAGTACTTGGTCCTGATGGCAGTTTTACTGTTAAGGTATTTCAAGGCGAAGGCTTTGATCAATATCTTCAGGACGTTAGAGACATGTTTAAGGTTGTGAAAATTAGAAAACCCGATTCTTCCAGAGCGCGCTCTAGAGAAGTATATATAGTGGCTACAGGTTATAAACTGTAGTAGTCTACCTTTATTATTATAGCTACCGCGGGGTTAACACCTTGAGTGACATGGCAAAAAATCTCATTCTATGGCTAGTAATAGCCGTTGTTCTAATGTCTGTTTTCCAGAGCTTCGGCCCTGGCGAAAATAGTGGAAAACAAACCGATTACACCACATTTGTTCGTGAAGTTGGCCAAGGTCAGATTCGAGAAGCACAGTTTAATAACCGTGAAATTACCTTTGTTAAAAATGATGGTAGCCGTAACGTAACTTACATGCCGGTTTATCAAGATCCTAAACTTCTGGATGATTTGATTAACCAAAATGTAAAAGTTGTAGGTACAGCACCAGAAGAGCAGAGCTTAATTGCCTCTATCTTTATTTCTTGGTTCCCAATGATTTTACTGATTGGTGTGTGGATTTTCTTCATGCGTCAAATGCAAGGCGGCGGTGGCAAAGGCGCCATGTCGTTTGGTAAGAGTAAAGCCCGCATGATGACCGAAGAGCAGATCAAAACCACGTTTGGTGATGTTGCTGGTTGTGATGAAGCGAAAGAGGACGTTAAAGAGCTTGTTGATTACTTACGTGATCCGAGTCGTTTCCAGAAGCTGGGTGGTAAAATTCCTACTGGTATTCTGCTTGTCGGTCCCCCTGGTACCGGTAAAACGTTACTTGCTAAGGCAATCGCTGGTGAAGCAAAAGTGCCTTTCTTTACGATTTCAGGTTCTGATTTTGTTGAGATGTTTGTGGGTGTTGGTGCTTCACGTGTACGTGATATGTTTGAACAAGCTAAAAAATCCTCACCATGTATTATCTTTATCGATGAGATCGATGCTGTAGGTCGTCAACGTGGCGCTGGTGTTGGTGGTGGGCATGATGAGCGTGAACAAACACTGAACCAAATGCTGGTGGAGATGGATGGCTTTGAAGGCAATGAAGGCGTTATCGTTATTGCGGCAACTAACCGTCCTGATGTATTAGACCCTGCACTGCTTCGACCTGGACGTTTTGACCGTCAGGTTGTGGTTGGATTACCAGATGTTCGTGGACGTGAGCAGATCTTAAAAGTTCACATGCGTAAAGTACCTTTGGCCAGTGACGTTGAACCATCAGTGATTGCTCGTGGTACCCCTGGATTTTCTGGTGCCGATCTTGCGAACTTGGTCAATGAATCCGCTCTTTTTGCCGCTCGTGGCAACAAGCGTGTTGTTTCAATGGTTGAGTTTGAGTTAGCGAAAGATAAAATCATGATGGGTGCTGAGCGCAAATCAATGGTTATGTCTGATGATCAAAAAGAGTCGACGGCTTACCATGAAGCGGGCCATGCCATTGTAGGACGTTTAGTTCCTGAGCATGATCCTATTCATAAAGTAACCATTATCCCTCGTGGTAGAGCATTGGGTGTTACCATGTTCTTACCTGAAGGTGATGAAATCAGCATTAACTTGCAGAAACTAGAGAGTAAAATCTCAGTTGCTTATGGTGGTCGTTTGGCTGAAGAGCTTATCTACGGCAGCGAAAAAGTCTCTACGGGTGCATCAAGTGATATTCAATATGCGACGGATATTGCTCGTAAGATGGTGACTCAGTGGGGCTTCTCTGACAAATTAGGTCCTTTGTTATACGCTGAAGATGAAGGTGAAGTATTCCTTGGTCGTTCTGTGACGCAAAGTAAACATATGTCAGATGCAACGGCGCAGTTAATTGATGATGAAGTTCGTGCGATTATCGAACGTAACCATGAACGCGCCCGTAAGCTTCTTGAAGATAATATGGATATCATGCACTCAATGAAAGATGCACTGATGAAGTATGAAACGATTGACTCTGGTCAAATCGATGACTTGATGGATAGAGTAGAAGATATTCGAGATCCACAAGGCTGGACGACTGATGATGCTCCTGCGGCCAAGCCTGCAAAAGAGGCTAAACCGGAAGAGACAAAAGCTGAGTCAACAGAAGAAAGTACTGAAGACAAATCAGATGACTCTCAACAAGAGAAATAATCACCTGCAGCAATAGTCGATAATAATAGTAACCCTGAGAAGCAGTTCTCAGGGTTTTTTTCATTACAGCAGCAAAGCCTATTTATGATTTTAAAAAGCAAATCAAAGAGCCTGAATCTGGAATCACCTCGCGTAATGGGGATATTGAATGTTACCCCTGATTCGTTTTCAGATGGCGGTCGATATAACCATCTTGATAGTGCGCAGCAACAAGCCTTAGCGATGATTGAAGCCGGTGTCAGTATTATTGATATCGGTGGGGAATCAACGCGGCCAGGAGCGAGTGCGGTTTCGACGGACGAAGAGTTATCTCGTGTTATTCCTATTATTGGTCGCATTCGTGAACATTCAGACATCTGGATTTCAATTGATACCAGTAAAGCTGAAGTGATGAAAGAAGCGGTGAGTGCTGGTGCTGATTTGATCAATGATGTTCGAGCACTGCAGGAGCCAAATGCTTTGAATGTTGCGGCTCAATTGCAAGTTCCTGTCTGTTTAATGCATATGCAGGGAGCACCAGCAACGATGCAGGCAAACCCAAGTTATGAGGATCTGTTTAAAGAGATCACGTTTTTTTTGAATGAACGTATAACATTGTGTGAGCAGCATGGGTTAGCCCGTGAAAATATTATTATTGATCCTGGCTTTGGTTTTGGAAAAACAATCGAACAAAATTATCAGCTACTGGCAAGGTTTGAGCACTTTCATCAGTTAGGATTTCCGCTGCTTGCAGGCATGTCTAGAAAGTCCATGATCTTCAAATTGTTAGATAAGAAACCAACAGATATCCTTGCAGGAAGTTTGGCTTGTGCAACAATAGCAGCTATGAAAGGGGCGCAAATAATTCGAGTTCATGATGTCGAAGAGACCGTGGAGATTGTTAAAATTTGCCAGATGACCCAGCAATTTCAGTTAGAAAAATAGTTAAGGAAGAGAAGATGGCAGAACGTAAATTTTTTGGAACCGATGGTATTCGTGGCAAAGTTGGACAAGCGCCGATCACGCCAGATTTTGTTTTAAAACTAGGTTGGGCTGCGGGAAAAGTCCTAGCGAAGCAAGGAACCAAAAAAGTCATCATTGGTAAAGATACCCGTATTTCTGGTTATATGCTTGAATCGGCATTAGAAGCCGGTTTAGCAGCAGCAGGGTTAAAAGCGACATTAACGGGGCCAATGCCAACCCCCGCTGTTGCCTATTTAACTCAGACCTTTAGAGCAGAAGCGGGCATTGTCATCTCAGCGTCGCACAACCCCTATTATGATAATGGTATTAAATTTTTCTCAGCAGAAGGCACTAAATTAGCGGATGACGTTGAGTTGGCAATTGAAGCTGAGATGGAAAAGCCGCTGACCTGTGTTGAGTCCTCTCTATTGGGCAAAGCAATGCGCTTAAATGATGCGGCTGGCCGTTATATTGAATTTTGTAAAAGCACCTTCCCAAAAGAGTTGAATCTTGCTGGTGTGAAAATGGTCATCGATTGTGCCAATGGTGCCACCTATCATATTGCTCCCAATGTATTCCAAGAACTGGGCGCAGAGGTCATAGCAATCGGTTGTGAACCTAATGGTACCAATATTAATGCCGAAGTAGGGGCGACGGATGTTCGTGCACTACAAGCTGAAGTCGTAAAACAAAAAGCGGATTTTGGTGTTGCGTTTGATGGGGATGGCGACCGAATAATTATGGTTGATGAGTTGGGCGAAAAAGTCGACGGCGATCAAATAGCTTATATCATTGCACGTGATGCCTTACGACGTGGTGAGTTAAAAGGTGGAGTTGTCGGGACATTGATGACCAATATGGGAATGGAAGTTGCGTTGAAAAACTTAGGCATTCCATTTGAACGCTCAGCAGTGGGCGACCGTTATGTTATGCAGAAGCTAGTGGAAAATAACTGGTTGATTGGTGCTGAAAATTCAGGTCATGTTATTTTACTTGATAAAGTAACAACGGGTGATGCTATTGTCGCTGCATTACAGGTTATCGCGTCTATCGTAGGCAGTAAAATGAGCCTGAAAGAGTTAAATGATGGTATGACCATGTTCCCTCAAGTGCTCGAAAATGTCCGATTTAGTGGCGATTCGAATCCATTAGAATCTGAAGCTGTGAAGGTGGCGACTAAAGAAGTGGAAGGGAAGCTGGGTGGAAGCGGGCGCGTATTACTCAGAAAATCAGGAACGGAGCCGTTAATTCGAGTGATGGTAGAAGGTGAAGTTGCTGAAGATGTACAGGCTTACGCGTTGCACATTGCAGAGGCTGTGAAGCAGAGTTGTTAATTAAATAAACAACATCAGAGTTAAGAGCAGCAAACTTGCTCTTGACTCTGCTCCATTCTACATTTATTTGTTCGTTTAATCGGCAATCAGTTCATTACCTGACATTTTTTTAAAATTTAGCTTGTAACCCTATATAGGTTTGGTTAGTATTCTTCGGCCTCCTTAAACGGAGGGAGTGCTAGCATTGCTGAAACAGAAGGTTAGCATAATTTCTTTATCCTATTTTTTTAGGCAACATAGGTGGCTGGAATGTACTCTGTACTACTTGTAATTTATCTTTTAGCCGCAGTTGGCGTAATTGGCTTAGTCCTAATTCAACAAGGTAAAGGCGCAGATATGGGCGCATCATTTGGTGCTGGTGCATCAAATACTGTTTTCGGTTCAGGTGGTTCTGGTAACTTCCTTACTCGTATGACAGCGTTCTGTGCAACACTATTTTTTGTTATCAGCTTAGCGCTAGGTAACCTATCTACTAAGACTGAAGAGTCTTCATGGGTAGACCCAACTCAAGGGCAAGTTATTGAACAAGCCGTTGAAGTAAATGCAGATGTACCTACATCTGAAAATAGTGATATCCCACAATAGATTTTAAATTGCGTTTTTATTAAACGTAATTATGCCGAGATGGTGAAATTGGTAGACACGCTAGCATGAGGTGCTAGTGCCTTAGGGTGTGGGGGTTCAAGTCCCCCTCTCGGCACCATATTAACAACAGTATGTGTTTTATTTTATAGAGAATTGATGCATATTGGCGTTTCGCTTGTAAAAGCAGAATGACACAATTATAATTTTGTTATTCATCGGACGCGGGGTGGAGCAGTTTGGTAGCTCGTCGGGCTCATAACCCGAAGGCCGTCGGTTCAAATCCGGCCCCCGCAACCAATCTTAATAAGAGAATATTTATATTCTAATTTCTTATTAAGAGCTACGAAAGTAGCATTCAGGGTCCAGTAACTAGAACCTCGATTTTCGGGGTTTTTTGTTATCTGAAATAGACTATTTCCGATGGGCTCTGAGCCCTTTTTTCGTTTCTAGGGGTTATGAAATATGACAGGTTTAGAAAGGCAACTAATTGAAATGCTTGAAGCTCCAGTGGAAGCTTTAGGTTATGAATTGGTCGGTTTAACGTTTGTACGTGCTGGTGAGCACTCAACGTTACGTATTTTTATTGACCATGAAAATGGCATTTTAGTTGATGACTGTGCAGAAGTGAGTCGTCAGGTGAGTGCGGTAATGGATGTTGAAGATCCAATTACAGTGGCTTACAACCTCGAGGTATCCTCTCCTGGTTTAGAACGCCCGTTATTTAAAGCAGAACACTATCAACAATTTATTGGTCATGAGGCACTTATCGTGTTGAAGATCGCGATGGGTGACCGTCGAAAATGGAAAGGTATTATTCAAAGCATTGAAAGTGAAGTTGTTACCGTTGTTGTAGATGGTAATGAAGAGACTTTTGCGTTGAGTAATATTTCAAAGGCCAACCTGGTTCCTAAATTTTAAAGGCTGAATGAGGCTTAGAATATGAATAAAGAAATCTTAGCAGTCGTTGAAGCTGTGTCTAACGAAAAGGCTCTTCCACGTGAGAAGATCTTTGAAGCACTTGAAATTGCGTTAGCGACAGCTACAAAGAAGAAATCCAACATTGAAATTGAAGTGCGTGTAGAGATCGACCGTAAAACCGGTAATTTTGAAACATTTCGTCGTTGGAGAGCTGTGGAAGTAGTTGAACAGCCAACTCTAGAAATCTCAATTGAAGCGGCTAAATACGATGATGAAACTATCGAATTAGATGGCTACATTGAAGATGACATTGAGTCTGTTACTTTCGACCGTATAACGACACAAACTGCTAAGCAAGTAATTGTTCAGAAAGTTCGTGAAGCAGAACGAGCAATGATTGTTGAGCAGTTCATGGATAACGAAGGTGATTTAATCACTGGCATCGTTAAAAAAGTGAATCGTGATGCAATAATTATTGATCTTGGTAACAATGCTGAAGCGGTTATTTTACGTGAAGATCAACTTCCACGTGAAAACTTCCGTCCAGGCGACCGTATTCGTGGTCTCCTGTATGCAGTTCGCCCTGAAGCACGTGGATTCCAACTGTTCATGACTCGCTCTAAGCCGGAAATGTTAGTTGAACTGTTTACTATCGAAGTACCTGAGATTGCAGAAGAGCTTATTGAGCTGAAAGGCGCCGCTCGTGATCCTGGATCTCGTGCCAAAATTGCAGTGAAAACCAATGATCGACGTATTGATCCTGTTGGTGCTTGTGTTGGTATGCGTGGTGCACGTGTTCAAGCTGTATCTAGTGAGCTCGGTGGAGAGCGTGTTGATATCGTACTGTGGGATGACAATCCAGCTCAGTTTGTTATTAACGCCATGTCACCGGCTGAAGTTGCTTCTATCATTGTTGATGAAGACAACAACACAATGGATATCGCTGTTGAAGCCGATAACCTAGCACAAGCAATTGGCCGTAGTGGTCAAAACGTTCGTTTGGCCTCTAACCTTACAGGTTGGGAGTTAAATGTGATGACCGTTGCTGACCTGCAGAAAAAACACCAAGAAGAAGCTCAAGGGTCTATCGACGACTTTATTAAGCATCTTGATCTTGATGAAGATTTTGCAACGATGTTGGTTGAAGAAGGATTTACTACTTTAGAAGAAATAGCCTATGTCCCAATCAATGAGTTGCTAGAAATTGACGCATTAGATGAAGATACTGTTGAAGTGCTTCGTACTCGTGCAAAAGAAGCACTTACCACATTAGCCTTAGCTAAAGAAGAGTCATTTGAAGGTGCAGAACCAGCTGAAGACTTATTAGCACTTGAAGGCCTTGAAAGAGAGCTCGCTTTCCAACTCGCTGCAATTGGTGTAATTACACTAGAAGATCTTGCAGACCAAGGGATTGATGAGCTTTCAGAAATTGACGGATTAACAGATGAACGCGCTGGTGAGCTAATCATGGCTGCACGTAACATCTGTTGGTTTAGTGACGAAGCATAATCCGGTAGGGAGAAGCTGCATGACCGATATTACTATTAAAGCACTGGGTAACGAGATCGATACCCCAGTTGAGCGTCTACTTCAGCAATTTTCTGAAGCTGGAATCACTAAAAAAGAGAGTGATTCAGTGTCTGAAACTGAAAAGCAGACTCTATTGACTCACCTGAAAAAAACGCACGGTGGCGAAGAAGACGCTCCAACTCGTTTAACATTACAGCGTAAAACGAGAAGTACGCTTAGCGTTTCAGGTACGGGTGGAAAGAGTAAGGACGTACAAGTCGAAGTAAGAAAGAAACGCACATACGTTAAGCGTAGCACTCTAGAAGAGGAGCAACGTGAAGTCGAAGAAGCGGCAGAAGACGCAGTAAAACAGCAGGCACAAGCTGAACTGGATCTTGTAGCTGCAGAGAATGCGAAACGTGAAGCTGAAGAGAAAGCCAAACGTGACGCTGAAGAGAAAGCCAAGCGCGACGTAGAAGAAAAAGCGAAGCGTGCTGCTGCAGATAAGGCAAAAAAAGAGATGAATTCAAAAAATTCGGCTGTAAATTCAGAAGCTAAAAAAGAAGCCGATGAGTTAAAACTTCGCCAAGAACAAGAAGCGACTCGTAAAGCGGAAGAAGAAGCTGCACGTGTAGTTGAAGAAGCTCGTAAGATGGCTGAAGAGAATGCAGTACGTTGGGCTGAAGAAGAGAAAAAGAAAAAAGAGTCTGAAAATGCAGACTACCATGTAACTACCTCTACACATGCCCGCGAAGCTGAAGATGCTGCCGACCGTAAAGTAGAGCAGCAGCCACGCCGTAAGAAAAAAGTACCAGGTGGTGCTGATAAAAATGCCAAAGGTCGTGGTGGTCGTAATAACCAGCGCAATCAACGTGGTGGAAGAAACTCTCACCGTGGTGGTCTAGATAAGCCAACATCAATGCAGCAAGGTTTTGATAAATCGGCTTCTGTTGCAAAATCTGATGTTGTTATTGGTGAAACCATTGTTCTTGCTGAACTGGCTAACAAAATGTCAGTAAAAGCAACAGAAGTGATTAAGACCATGATGAAGATGGGCGCAATGGCGACTATCAACCAAGTCATTGATCAAGAGACAGCACAGGTTGTTGCAGAAGAGATGGGGCATAAAGTTGTTCTTCGTAATGAGAATGAACTTGAAGACGCTCTAATGTCAGATCGTGGTGACAAAGCAGAGGCAGTTTCTCGCGCTCCTGTTGTTACTATCATGGGCCACGTTGACCATGGTAAAACGTCACTACTTGATTATATCCGTAAAGCGCATGTTGCTTCTGGTGAAGCTGGCGGTATTACGCAGCACATCGGTGCATATCACGTTGAAACTGATAACGGTATGATCACATTCCTTGATACTCCTGGACACGCAGCGTTTACTTCTATGCGTGCTCGTGGTGCTCAAGCGACAGATATCGTGGTTCTTGTTGTAGCGGCCGATGATGGTGTAATGCCACAGACGATTGAAGCGATTCAGCACGCACAAGCGGCAAATGTTCCGCTTATTGTTGCTGTGAACAAAATCGATAAAGAAGATGCAAACCCTGACAATGTGAAAACAGAGCTTGCTCAACACAACGTTATGTCAGAAGAGTGGGGCGGAGAAAATATCTTTGTTCACGTTTCTGCTAAGCAAGGTTTGAATATCGACGAACTGCTTGAAAGCATACTTCTACAATCTGAGATTCTTGAGCTTACTGCTATTAAAGATGGCATGGCGAAAGGGGTTGTTGTTGAATCTCGTCTTGATAAAGGTCGCGGTCCAGTCGCAACAGTACTGGTTCAAGAAGGTACCTTGCGTAAGGGCGATATCGTTCTTTGTGGTGTTGAGCATGGTCGTGTTCGTGCAATGCGTGATGAGAACGGTAAAGATATCGAATCTGCAGGCCCGTCAATTCCTGTAGAGGTTCTAGGCCTTTCTGGTGTACCGACTTCAGGTGATGAAGCAACGGTAGTACGTGATGAGCGTAAAGCACGTGAAGTTGCGCTGTTCCGTCAAGGTAAATTCCGTGATGTGAAACTTGCTCGTCAGCAGAAATCTAAACTAGAGAATATGTTCTCGAATATGGAAGCTGGTGAAGTAGCAGAACTTAATGTTGTTCTTAAAGCTGACGTTCAAGGTTCTGTTGAAGCAATTGCTGATTCATTAGTTAAACTTTCTACTGATGAAGTAAAAGTGAAGATTGTCGGTTCTGGTGTTGGTGCAATTTCTGAAACAGATGCTGTACTGGCTGCTGCTTCAAACGCCATCGTGCTTGGTTTCAACGTACGTGCTGATGTTCCTGCGCGTCGTATTATTGAAAACGAAAACCTAGACTTACGTTACTACTCAGTCATCTACGCATTGATCGACGAAGTTAAACAAGCGATGGGTGGTCTTCTTGCTCCTGAGTTTAAACAAGAGATCATTGGTCTTGCTCAAGTTCGTGATGTATTCAAATCACCTAAACTTGGTGCAATCGCTGGTTGTATGGTTACTGAAGGTGTTATTAAACGTAATAACCCTATTCGTGTTCTACGTGAAAACGTGGTTATCTACGAAGGTGAGCTAGAGTCACTACGTCGTTTCAAAGATGATGTTGCTGAAGTTAAAAATGGCTACGAATGTGGTATCGGTGTTAAGAACTACAACGATGTTCGTGTTGGTGATCAGATTGAAGTATTCGAAATCATTGAGATTAAACGTACTTTAGATTAATCAACAAAATCTACTTTTTGGTTGGCAGTAGCCACTATAATAAAAAGCAGACGGTTGTCGCTCTTACTCTACAGTAAGAGCCACGATGGGAGGATCGTCATTCGAGCCTCCCATTTTTTGTTTATATAGCGTATTTTCTAGAGAATGAAAAATGGCAAAAGAATTTAGTCGTACCCAACGGGTATCGCAGCAACTTCAAAAAGAAGTGGCGTTGATTTTACAGCGTGAGATAAGAGATTCTCGCATCGGCATGGTGACGATTTCAGATGTAGAAGTCTCACGTGACTTGGCTTATGCCAAAGTATTTGTGACCTTTTTCTGCATTGGCGATCAAACGCCAGAGAGCTGTTTATCAGCGCTGAAAGAGCATGAATACATGGTGCGCCAGCTATTAGGTAAGCGCATTCGTCACCGCCTTACCCCTGAAGTCATTTTTGTTTATGACAACACATTAGTTGAAGGTATGCGTATCTCGAATCTTGTGACCAATGTATTGACGGACGATGAACGTCGCCGTTCGGAGTCAGGTCGAAGCGATGATGAAGGTGAAGAGTAATGGCAAGACGTCGTAAAGGCCGTCCTATTGATGGTGTTATCTTATTAGACAAGCCAACTGGAATTAGCTCTAACGATGCGTTGCAAAAAGTAAAGCGTATCTTTTTCGCACAAAAAGCCGGTCACACTGGTGCATTAGATCCACTTGCTACTGGCATGTTGCCTATCTGTTTAGGTGAAGCCACTAAGTTCTCTCAGTTCTTATTGGATTCTGATAAGCGCTATCGTGTGGTTGCAAAATTGGGTGAGAGAACCAATACCTCAGATTCCGATGGTGAAGTGGTTGAAACCAGAGATGTGAAAGTCAACCGTGGGCAACTTGAACGCTGTATTGCCAAGTTCCGTGGTGAAACGGATCAGATTCCGTCGATGTTTTCTGCTTTAAAGTATCAAGGTCGTCCGCTGTATGAGTATGCTCGTGAAGGGATTGAGATTCCAAGAGAGTCGAGAAAAATCACGGTCTATTCCATCGAGTTGATTCGTTTTGAAGGCCATGAAGTAGAGATGGAGATTCACTGCTCGAAAGGCACCTATATCAGAACCATCACTGACGATCTTGGTGAGATGTTAGGGTGCGGTGCTCATGTGACTTACTTACGACGTATTGGGGTATCTAATTACCCAATGGAGCGTATGGTGACTTTAGAGCAGCTAGAAGCACTATTAGACCAGGCAAAAGAAGAAGAGCTTGCTCCACGTGAACTTCTTGACCCATTATTACTGCCAATGGACTCTGCGGTACAAGACTTACCCACTGTTAACTTAATTCCTGAACTTGCTGATCATGTTCAACACGGTCAACCGGTTCAAGTGTTTGGGGCGCCAACGGAAGGGGTTGTACGGATGACTATGGGCGAAGAAGCACTCTTTATCGGTATTGCTGAAATTGATAACGATGGCAGAGTTGCGCCAAAGCGCCTGGTTGTTTTTCAAAATGAGGCAACGGAAGAGTAACTAAGCGTAATATCTCTTGTGCTTTGTATAATTTCGCGTAGAATTCGCGCTTCGCGTGTTGGCTGAATCAGAGATTGGCTGGCACATTTTAATACACACTCTTATTTAGGAGAGATTTATGTCTCTGAATGCAGAAACTAAAGCAGCTATCGTTGCTGAATACGCACAATGTGAAAACGACACTGGTAGCCCAGAAGTACAAGTAGCACTACTTACTGCTTCTATCAACCACCTTCAAGGCCACTTTGCTGATCACATCCATGATCACCACAGCCGTCGTGGTCTACTACGTATGGTTTCACGCCGTCGTAAACTTCTTGATTACCTTAAAGGCAAAAGCCTTTCTCGTTACCAAGATCTAATCAAACGTCAAGGCCTACGTCGCTAAGATTGTTCTGATTAAAGAAAAGGAGCTTATGGCTCCTTTTTTTGTGCCTGACGTAAATTGAAACTTGATAAAATGTCGCTTTGACTGAATTTAGTTTATACTATGGCCAGCCAGAACCATCATTCGATGAGACTGCCTAAAAACTCAACGATTCAGCATTTTACAGTCACCGATGTCGGCCTAATGGTCGCGACTATTACAAGTGTATTTATCTACATAGCTTTCTATCAAGTGACTTATGTTATGCGTCTGCTTGTACTAGTCGCGATTGGTAAAGTTTTGAATCACATTATTTTATATTTCAAAGGAAATTTACGTGAATCCAATCGTAAAAACGTTTCAGTACGGTAACCACACCGTTACGATAGAAACAGGCGTTATTGCACGCCAAGCTACTGCTGCTGTTATGGTTAGCATGGACGACACTTCAGTATTCGTCTCTGTTGTTGGTAAAAAAGTAGCGGTAGAAGGACAAGACTTCTTCCCACTAACAGTAAACTACCAAGAGCGTACCTACGCAGCGGGTAAAATCCCTGGTGGTTTCTTCAAGCGTGAAGGTCGCCCATCTGAAGGCGAAACATTAACGGCTCGTTTGATTGACCGTCCTATTCGTCCACTATTCCCAGATTCGTTCAAGAACGAAGTACAGGTTATTGCGACTGTGGTTTCTATTAACCCAGATGTGAACCCTGATATCGTTACTATGATCGGTACGTCTGCTGCTCTATCTATCTCAGGTATTCCGTTTAACGGCCCAATTGGTGCTGCTCGTGTCGGTCTTATCAACGATGAGCTAGTACTTAACCCAAGTAACACAGAGCTGGAAGAGAGCAAGCTTGACCTAGTTGTTGCTGGTACAGATGCTGCTGTTCTTATGGTTGAATCTGAAGCTGATGTGCTTTCAGAAGAGCAGATGCTTGCTGCAGTAGTATACGGACACGATCAACAGCAGACTGTAATCAATGCGATTAAAGAGTTTGCGGCTGAAGTTGCGACTCCTGCATGGGATTGGACTGCACCAGTTGTAAACAGTGAGCTTAAAGCACGCGTTGCTGAGCTGGCTGAAGCTCGTCTTGCTGAGGCATACCAGATCACTGAGAAAATGGCTCGTTACGACCAAGTTGGCGTAATTAAAAACGAAGCTGTTGAAGCACTTCTAGCACAAGACTCTGAGCTTAATGAACGCGAAATTCGTGGCATGCTTGGCTCACTTGAGAAAAACGTTGTACGTAGCCGTATCATTGCGGGTCACCCACGTATTGATGGTCGTGAAAAAGACATGGTTCGTGGACTTGACGTTCGCACTGGTGTTCTTCCTCGTACACACGGTTCAGCTCTGTTCACACGTGGCGAAACTCAAGCAATGGTTGTTGCAACTCTTGGTACTCAACGTGATGGTCAGATCATTGACAGCATCATGGGTGAGAAAAAAGACAACTTCCTACTGCACTACAACTTCCCTCCATACTGTGTAGGTGAGACGGGTTTTGTTGGTTCTCCAAAGCGTCGTGAAATTGGTCACGGTAAACTGGCTAAGCGCGGTATGCTTGCCGTTATGCCTTCATTAGAAGATTTCCCATACACAGTACGTGTTGTATCTGAAATCACTGAATCTAATGGTTCATCTTCAATGGCTTCTGTATGTGGTACCTCTCTAGCACTTATGGATGCAGGTGTGCCAATTAAAGCTTCTGTTGCTGGTATTGCAATGGGTCTTGTTAAAGAGGGCGACGACTTTGTTGTTCTTTCTGATATTCTTGGTGACGAAGATCACCTAGGTGACATGGACTTTAAAGTTGCGGGTACTGGTGAAGGTGTTACTGCTCTGCAGATGGACATAAAGATCGAAGGTATCAACAAAGAGATCATGCAGCTTGCGCTTAACCAAGCGAAGGGTGCTCGTTTACATATCCTTGAGACGATGGACCAAGCGATCAATACTCACCGTGAAGAGATCTCTGAGTTCGCTCCACGTATTCATACGCTTAAAATCAGCACTGATAAGATTAAAGATGTTATCGGTAAAGGTGGCGCTGTTATCCGTGCTCTTACTGAAGAGACTGGAACTACCATCGAGATTGATGATGACGGTACAGTAAAAGTTGCTGCAACTGACGGCCTAGCTGCGAAAGAAGCGATTCGTCGTATCGAAGAGCTAACGGCTGAAGTTGTTGTTGGTCAAATCTACCCAGGCAAAGTAATGCGTATCGTAGATTTCGGTGCATTCGTTACCGTTCTTGGTCCTAAAGAGGGTCTAGTACATATCTCTCAAATCGCTGAAGAGCGTATTGAGAAAGTGGCTGATCACTTGAAAGTAGGTCAAGAAGTGAATACTAAAGTACTTGAAATCGACCGCCAAGGCCGTATTCGTCTAAGTATTAAAGAAGCAAATGCTGAGCTAAACGGTTCAAAAACTGAAGAGAAAAGCGAATAACAGCCTCCGGCTAACGCGTTTCAGTTAAAAGCATGATATAAAGGGAGCAGAGATGCTCCCTTTTTTTGTCTTTGTTTTATGGAGAATAATTTTGCCAAAATGGTTTCGGCTCTTATGGATCAGTTCTGCACTACTTCTAACTGCGTGTGCAACAACATCGAATAAAAATGATTGGGTCTACCCTCCAATGGCGGTTCCTTTGCAAGCGAATATTCAGCAAGAGATCCAGCTTGCTCGTATTGAACAAATTTTAGCGCGGGCTGATTTAAAAGATGAGATGCGCGCTAAACTGCTGTATGAAAGAGGCCTTATTCATGACAGTGTTGGTTTAAGGGACCTTGCCCGATTGGATTTTTCACAGTCACTGAATATCAAACCTGATCAGTCGGATGTATACAATGTTTTGGGGGTCTATTATACGCAAAATCGTGAGTTTGATTTAGCGTACGCTGCTTTTGATTCAGCCATTGAACTTGCTGATGATAATCAATATGCGCAACGTAATTTGGGCATTGCCCTCTATTATGGTCAACGCTATGAGATGGCAAAGAGTGAGTTACTTGCTCACTATAATGATGAGCCAGAGGACCCATATCGTGCAATCTGGCTCTATTTAACAGAAATGGAGATTGCTCCCGACCTTGCTAAGCAAAACTTAGCGTCGAGCTTAACTCACCGTACCGATAACTGGGGTTGGAGTTTAGTCGACATGTATCTAAATAAGATGTCAGACAAAGTGTTCTTTGAAGGGATCCTAAAAGAGAGTCGTAACAATGTACTATTGGCCGAAAGGTTAACCGAAGCGTACTTCTATTTAGGCAAGCGATACCAGTTAAAAGGCGATTACTCTAATGCGGTCTCATTGTATAAACTGGCGATGTCGAACAATGTGTATGAGTATGTAGAACACCGATATTCATTGATGGAGCTTGGTAATATCTTTACCCATATTAAACAGCAACGTGAAGATGCGTTATTGAAAGAGTCAGAAACCGTACCTCAGTCATAACGTCTTAGATAGTAGCCATTGAGAACCTGTTTTAATACAGTCTCAATGGCTTGTTGTCAGGACGTAATATCTAAACCCGCAATATTGTGCCAGTAACCATTACACTGTTTATTCTCTTGAAGGTTGTAATGATGTTCACCCTGTTCATTGCTTCTGAACTTATCCACTTCAGAGAAAGTGTCAACGCTTAAAGGACTCAGTCGCACGACATCCACGAGCTCCTTCATCATTGGAAGATCATTAATCAAGTTATAACAGGATCCAGACTGAGTCTGTATACCATTTAAGGTGAAGATCTCTTGTCCCTCCTGGCTTTTTACTTGAAGGCCGTTAGGGTAGTTAATACAGCAGGTTTCACACTCATCTTTGGCTCTGTTCTCGGCACGGGCAGTAAAGCAACGAGCGGAGACAGCGAGAGGAAGATAGCCATAACTGAACACTTCAATTTCAAACTCATTGGTTATGTTAAGCAACTCCATCTGCCGAGTAACTTTCATTAACCAATCGCGAGATAACTCAACGGGCATGCACCAGCGTGTCATCCCTTGCTTTAGGAAGAGCTGCAGAGTTTGCGCGTTATAGACGTTCACTGAGGGACCAACCACGAAGGGCAGTGACTTTTCTGATGCTAATTGAATGGCAGATACATCATTAGCTTCAATGATAAAGTCGCCATTATCAATCAACTTTTTCATTACGTTAATCTCACTCGGTGCTTCGAGTAGTGCCATGGTTGATAACACCACTTGTTTACCACTTGATGAGATATCCTTGGCAATACTTATCCACTGAGAAGCTTTGATTTCTCGACGTTTTGAGCAGACGCTTTCGCCGAGATAAATAATATCAGCAGAGCTCTCTTTTGCTTGCTGATAGAAAGATTCTACTCGTTCTTTTGACCAAAAATAGAGCAGAGGTCCTAGTGCGTATTTCATAACTTTCCCCTAATTATTGCCAATCACGATGATAAGCGCCCAGAGTGGTCTGCGACCCTTCAGACACTTTTTCTAAACGATTATCCCAACTAGCTTGTACCGAGTAGTTCTCTGGATCCGCTAGATAGTGATCAATGGCCGCTCGCCATGTAGAGGTGACCTGTTCAACGTAAGCTGGACTGCGTTGTCGTCCCTCTATTTTTACCGAAGCCACGTTTGCTGAAAACAGCTGAGGCAACATGGATAGGGTATTCAGGCTCGTAGGCTCCTCAAGTGCATGGAAACGCTTCCCTTGTACGTCAAAGCGTCCTTTACATAGGGTTGGGTAGCCCGCATTTTCACCAGGTGCATACTTATCAATCAAAATATCATTTAGCCTAGATTCCAATCCTGAGTCCGTCTCTTGCCAACGAACATACTTTGCTGGTGAGCAAGCACCAACCGTATTCGGTGATTCACCCGTCATATAGGAAGAGAGGTAGCAGCGCCCTTCAGCCATGATGCATAAGCTACCAAAGGCAAACACTTCTAGTTGAACATCAGGATTTATATTTCTGGAGAGCTGTTTCACTTGATGAATGGAAAGAACTCGAGGCAGCACCACGCGTTTGATATTAAAATTGTTTTTATAAAAGTCTATAGCAGAGACGTTGGTGGCAGAAGCTTGAACAGAGAGGTGTAGCTCTAGTTCAGGATAGCGAGTGCTCGCGTAATCCAGAACCGCAATGTCTGAAATGATTAACGCATCGACGCCAATATCTGCGGCGCGGTCAACGGCCTGGGTCCAGCGCTCAAATCCATCTGGGTGAGCAAAGGTATTCAACGCGACGTGAATTTTCTTATGATGGTCATGCACATAGTCCACCGCTTTATCTAACTTCTTGCCAGTGAAGTTAAGGCCAGCAAAGTGACGAGCATTCGTGTCATCTTTAAAACCGATATAAACGGCATCAGCACCGCAGTTAATGGCGGTCTTTAAAGCAGGTAGGTTACCTGCAGGACAAAGGAGTTCCATATGAATACCTTGGCGAACAAATTTTTTAATAGCCGATGGTAAAAAATTTCAAAGCAACATGATTTGATTTAAGGCAGGTTTATAGCGATTGTATTTAAGGTTTAGTGATTCTACTTATGACCTCTGACCTTACGACGGCTGCTATCTATAAAAATGGTTTCAATTTCTTCTTTAGGTTGAGGTTTGTAGAAATGAAATCCTTGGATGGTATCGCAGTTTAAATTGGATAGTAACGTTGCTTGTTGACGGGTCTCTACCCCTTCGGCAACGACTTGCATGGAGAGGGTCTTTCCAAGGTTGATAATGTTTTCAATGATGGCAATCTGCTTGGGTAGTGTATCGATCTCCATAATGAATTTTCTATCGATCTTAATTTCATCCAGTGGGAATCGAGCAAGGTAGGATAGCGACGAATAGCCGGTACCAAAGTCATCAATAGAGAGCGCGAACCCTAGTTTTTTAATCGCATTGAGCATCTGGATGGTATGGACACTATCACTCATTACCGCACTTTCGGTTAGCTCAAAAGTAATCAACGCAGGATCCACCCCGGTTGATGTAAGTAGCTTTGACATGTACTCAATTAAGTGGGGGCTACCAAATTGTTGCGGGGATAAGTTGATTGCAATGCGTCCTGGAATAATCCCTTGCAATGTCCAGCGGTTAACCGTAGTGAAAACCTCTCTCATCACCACTTTACCGACCTGCTCGATCATGCCAGATGACTCTGCAACCGGAATAAATTGAGCAGGGCTAATATAGCCTTCCACAGGGTGTTTCCAACGAACCAAAGCTTCTGCACCATTAATTGTGAAGTTACGAGCATTCACCTTAGGTTGGTACCACACTTCTAGGCCTTGATTTTGCAGTGCTTTTTGTAACTCAATCTCTAACCATAGCCTCATTCGAGCTTTTTTATTCATCTGGTCATCGAAATGAATCATGCGGTTTCGGCCTCGCTCTTTTGCCTCATACATGGCGGTATCCGCATTTTGCAGTAGGATTCGAGCGTCAGTACCATCACCAGGAAAGTTAACACTGCCAATTGAGCAGGCAAGGCGTTTCGAGAAGTGGTGAAGATCAAAAGGTTGATTAATCAGTTCGATGATCTGTTTAGATAGGGTTTGCGATACTTGCTCATTTTCTGGTTCCGGCGAAATGATCGCAAACTCATCGCCGCTTAAATGCCCTAATGTCGCTTCTTTAGGAAGCAGCCTGCGTAATCGGTTTGAGATGTCTTTAAGCACCTTATCGCCGACATGATGACCAAGAGAATCATTAATATTTTTAAAGTTATCAATATCGAGATAGAGCATCACAAATGGAATGTCATTCTCGATGTGATGTTCGATACGGTGGCTAAAGCCTTGACGATTATAGAGACCAGTCAGAGGATCAAGCATAACAAACTGCTCAGTATGGCTACTTGGTAGATGGTCCTCTAGGGCTTCTGAAATGAGCACAATTTTGGCGTTAGAACCAAGTACATGAGTATTTTGGGCGGTGAGTCTAATGCGCCTTTTTGCAAGGCATTTGGGGCCCGTAATGCAATAGAGTTCTTCATCTTCACTGAGTTCTCTGATGCGCATACCCAAAGGCTGGTTACTGTTTTCGTCGATCAGTAAGGTATGCAGCTCTTCCCCAATAAACTCATTGGCACTTTTAAATCCTAAAAGCTCAGCAGAGGCTGGGTTTGCGGACAGAATAATGTCATCTTCAAGCAGGAAGAGGCCATCAGTGAGCAAAGAGGTGAGTTTTAAGAATTTATTTTCAGATTCGTTCAGTGAATTGAGTAAAACCTGCTGTTCAGAAATGTCGATAGCATGAAACAGCACACCTTCAATATCACTCTCTTTACTTAATGGAGTGACGCTGAAGTGCAAGCTGGTTTCAAAATTTCGGCTTTCAATGTTTACTTCTGCCTCAATGCTTTCTCCTTTGAAAGCACGTACATAGAACTCTTTCAATACCTCGTAGTAGTTGTCACCGAGAACATCACGATCACATCGACCGATGAGTTCATCTTTACTCAGGCCACTAACCTCTGAATATCTATCATTTACTACTAAGTAATTATGCTTTTTGTCTATGACTGCAAAGAATGACGGGCTATTGTCTGTAAGAATTGAAAACCAATGCTGTAACTGCTTTGTCGGCATTTAATATATCACCATAATTTAACGCATTGATTTGGTGCGCGTAAGACTTATAGATAACTATAACAGTAAAATTTGATTATGTAACAGTTGAGCGCTTTTTGTTAAATCAAAAATGTCATTTTTTGATACAAAGCATGCAGCCCTTATGACAATTCATTATAATCAAAATCCATAAAGTTGAATAATCAATTGGTAAGAGTACAGTGATAAACAAGTTAAAAATGCAATTAGTTCACAACGCTCCTCCTTTTTTGAGATCTGCTGTCCAATTTTGCCCATCATCTCTGCAAAATAGAGCTCTATTTGAGGCATTAAAGCAGGTTTTTAAAGAAGCATTGGAAGATGGAGACTTTGAGTTTCTTGAGCATCGCTGGTTGAGAGTATCGGTACTTGACTTGAACCTACACTGGTATATCAGTTATGACAATGAGCAACTGATTGTTTCAGATATGAAGGTGATTGAAGATGTTAGTTTTAGTGGCAATCTTAACGATTTGATCTTAATCGCAGGTCGAAAAGAGGATCCTGACAGTCTCTTTTTCAAGCGTAGATTAAAAATTGAAGGCGATACGGAATTAGGTTTAGAAGTGAAGAACCTAATGGACAGTGTTGATCTTGATGCACTGCCGGTTCCGGTATTAAAAGCATTGAATCATTTAGCAACGTTTATTCAACAAGGTATACAGATGAGTGAAGAGAAAGGAACCCAACAACATGCTTTTTAGAACAGAAGCTCCCGCGGATATTTTAATTGTGGATCAGTTATTAAAAAGCACATTTCCCACTCACTCAGAAGCTGAGCTGGTCATGAGCCTAAGAGAGAATGGCAACCAAACATTAGGTGTGGTTGCTTGTACCGATGAAGGCGAAGTGATTGCCCATGCACTGTTTAGCCCCGTTCTTGTCGCTGGTGAAGACTGGGGATGGCAAGGGTTGGCACCAGTCTCGGTGAAAGAGGGATTTAGAAAACAAGGCATTGCAAAACAGCTCATTGACGAAGGGATCACGATTCTTTCTGAGCTTGGTTACCCAGTCTGCGTTGTGTTGGGCGATCCTGCTTATTATCAGCGTTTTGGCTTCGAAGCCGCGTTGAAGCATAACTTACACTGCAAGTGGCCAGATACTGAAGAGGCATTTATGGTTAAGAGTTACGCCCCTGAGTTTCTTGAGAGTAAAAGTGGTTTAGTCAGCTATTGCGCTGAATTTGATTCACTATAATTACCGTGAAAATGTTACTATTAACACCAATATATTATCGATAACAGAAGGTCAGCTCACCATGCAACGTGATTTGCAGTATTTACATGAGATGGGCATTTCTGCATGGCAGATTCGAGAACCGACTCTTTTCCCTGACTATCACGCTAATCTGATCTCTCTCCCTGAGAGCTGTAAACTGCTTTTGATTGCAGAAAAGAACCCGCAGCAACATGAGGCGTGGTTATTTGCTAAAGTCTTAGCAAGTATGAAGCTAACACCAGAACAGGCGGTTTTTCTTCCAGTAGCGGCACTTGAACTCCTGTCAGAGCATCAGCTTACCTGGTGCTGGTTTTCAGGCGTTCAAGTGACGCCGCTTACCGGAGTGCGAACGCTATCATCTATCTCTTTATCTGAAATGAGAGAGAGCAGTGACTCTCGCCGACACCTATGGCAGCAAATTTGTGCATATGAACGTTAAATTAGTAAAACTTACCGAGGCGATGCTGGATGATGTCTGGCGTATCGAGCAAGTTGCCCATACTCACCCTTGGTCAGAGTCTATGATTCGAAATCTGAACAGCCGTGGTGGGCACCATTGTGGCTTACTGCTGGATGAAACGCTGGTGGGTTACTTCTATTCACAGAATATCGTTGGCGAAGTGACGCTACTGACTATCGCAATCGATCCGCAATTTCAAGGAAAAGGGTTTGGTCGTCAATTGAGTGAGTTATTTATTACTGAGTGTGAGACGTTAAACGCGGAATCGGCATGGCTAGAGGTAAGAGAGAGTAATACAAAAGCTTTTTCGCTGTATGAGTCGATTGGTTTTAATGAAGTCACACGACGTCACAACTATTACCCCACGGCTAATGGCAAAGAAGATGCGTTAATCATGAGTTATCTATTCTTCTAAATCTTATCTTTAGATAGTGGTCAATTTTGCGTATAATTCGGCCACTTTAGCCAATTGGCTATTTTTTAAGTTGATGGAGTATTCAGATGTAAATCTAACTAATTAATGTGAATTACTAATTAGTTTTCTAATCGCTTAGAAATCATCATTTATATTAAAACGCCATTTGTAGGGCGTTTTAAGCGTTACATCTCAAGGTTATCACTATGTCATTTTTACAAGAAGTGGGTAAACGTAGAACGTTTGCCATCATTTCTCACCCCGATGCGGGTAAAACAACCATTACCGAAAAAGTGTTATTGTTCGGAAACGCGATTCAAAAAGCGGGAACGGTTAAAGGCCGCGGCTCAAATCAACACGCTAAGTCGGATTGGATGGAGATGGAGAAAGAGCGTGGAATCTCTGTAACGACTTCAGTCATGCAGTTTCCATTTAATGGTTGTCTAGTAAACCTATTGGATACCCCAGGACACGAAGATTTTTCTGAAGATACTTATCGTACTCTTACGGCGGTTGATTCTTGCTTAATGGTCATCGATGCTGCGAAAGGTGTCGAAGATCGTACTCGTAAACTGATGGAAGTCACCCGTCTGCGTGATACACCTATAGTTACTTTCATGAATAAATTGGATCGAGATGTTCGTGATCCAATGGAAGTGCTGGATGAAGTCGAGAGTGAACTTGGAATGGCTTGCGCGCCAATTTCATGGCCAATTGGTTGTGGTAAAGAGTTCAAAGGGGTTTACCATATTCATCGTGATGAAACGATCTTATATGAATCTGGCCATGGCCATGAGATTCAAGACGTTCGTACCATCAAAGGGCTGGATAATCCTGAACTCGATATTGCCGTAGGTGACGATTTAGCAGCGAGTGTTCGTGATGAGATAGAGCTTGTGATGGGAGCTTGTCCTGAGTTTGATCAAGAGCTTTTCTTAGCGGGAGAGTTGACTCCTGTCTATTTTGGAACCGCACTGGGTAACTTCGGTGTTGACCATATGCTAGACGGCTTAACTGAGTGGGCTCCTGCACCTCAAACACGTCAAGCAACAGAGCGCGCAGTTGAAGCGACCGAAGAGAAATTCTCTGGGTTTGTTTTCAAGATTCAAGCCAACATGGATCCAAAACACCGTGACCGTATCGCCTTTATGCGTATTGTCTCTGGTACATACAAACAGGGCATGAAAATGAATCATGTCCGTACCGGCAAAGGGGTCAGTATCTCAGATGCGGTGACCTTTATGGCGGGTGATCGCGCTCGAGCTGAAACGGCGTATGCGGGGGATATTATTGGTTTGCATAACCACGGAACCATCCAAATAGGTGATACCTTTACTCAAGGCGAAAACTTAAAGTTCTCTGGTATTCCAAACTTTGCCCCTGAGCTATTTCGCCGTATTCGATTACGTGATCCTCTTAAGCAGAAACAGTTGCTTAAAGGGTTGGTTCAGCTGTCTGAAGAGGGCGCTGTTCAAGTATTTAGACCATTACAAAATAATGACTTGATTGTTGGCGCGGTGGGTGTACTTCAGTTTGATGTCGTGGTCGCTCGTCTAAAATCAGAATATAACGTAGAAGCCATCTATGAAAGTGTTAACGTGGCAACTGCTCGTTGGGTTGAGTGCGAAGATGGTAAAAAATTGGATGAGTTCCAACGTAAAAATCAAACTAACTTAGCGCTTGATGGTGGGGATAACTTAACCTATATCGCACCGACCATGGTTAACCTGAGTTTGGCTTCAGATCGATTCCCTGAGGTAGCGTTTAGGGCGACTCGCGAACACTAAGGCGAGAGTATCTCTTAATCAAATCTAAAGGCTTAGAAGCACACTTCTAAGCCTTTTTTTGGTTTAATGAAAGTACCAATATCGATAGAAAAAAGCCCTTGAAGAAAATGCATCAAGGGCGAGAGTCACCAAGTGGTAGAAATCAGAATCTATAACCCAGTGTTAGTGAGAGTTGTGCAATATCTTCATTGTCGGTGACAAAAAAATCATTACGAAAATCAGCGTATAGGCCAGAGTCTAAGTGTGCTCTAACTCCAGCACCAAGGGAGAGAGTATTGTCACTGTATTTACTATTGATTGAGCAGTTACTACCACAGCTTACTCTTCCTTCCTCCTTATAACTGACTAACCCAACGGAGCCATAAGGTTTGATTGCCCATCCATTAAGTAAAAAGGCATAGCCAATATCAGAGTTGATCTTGAAGGTAGTGCCATCCATAGAGCTACTTAAATTACTGATGGAAACAGCATCTTTATTGGTTTCATAGGAGAGGTTAATGCCAAAAATCCTATTGATGTCGTAGCCATATTCAACTTTAAAACCGGAACCGTAGTCGTACCAATCATTAGTGAAGAGAGTATCTAAATAGACAGCGGTAGTGGAAAATCCAGCACCGATGCGATGCCCTTGGTAGTCATCATCAGCGAGTGCAAAAGAGAACGGCGATGATATTGAGAAGATCGAGATAACAAGAGGAAGTATGTTTTTTTTCATTTTGGGACTCAATAATAAGTAAATGCATGATAAATAATTATTTTTATTGAGCTACCTTGCAAAGACAAAGTCTATCGCTTCGTCACTAGGGTCTCCTTGACCTGTTTGAGTAGGGTAAAATGAAAGGTGTGAACCCTCTAATTAGTATTTCGACACCTGCTAATAAGTCACGCTTATGAGTTACTGTCATCGAGTAACTCTTGAATGACACCATGTAACCATTGATGCATTGGGTTCTTTCTGTGCTTTAAATGGTAGTAGCCATAAATTGAGTAAGTTAACGGTACCCCACTCAGTTCAACGTCTAACACTCTAATCTGAGGGTATAACGTTTGATTGAAAATGGAGTTGCTTGGGTAATACATATCACTTTGTTGGATCACATCTAAAATAGCCATTGGTAGTTCAGAACGAAACCCAATGTTTGCTTCCAGGCCATGGCTGGTCATTACCTCTTGTGCAAGGCTTTTCTGATTGTTCCATCCAGGAATAATTAAGGATGCAATTTCATAGGGCTCGACATCATAAACAGTAACTGTGTTTTTCTTTATAGGGTGGTTCTCTCTTACGATCACCTTAGCCAACGTATCAATGAGTTTTTTGGTTAACAACTCTTTAGGTGTATTGGTGCACTCGTAATTGACACCATAAGTTATCTTCCCCTTGGCGATATCATCTAATGTACTCTCTTTCCAATTGAGTAAATGAAGTTCTACATTAGGAGCTAAACGTCGAATTTTTGTAAAAATGGTGCCGGAAAGTGAACTCAATACTATCGGTGATAACGCAATATTGATGGTGCCAGTAAGAAGTTTTGGTTCGAATTCAATTTTAGCATTAAGCAAGTTTGATAGGTCATCAAGTATAGGAGATAAACCTTCTGCCAGATCGTCACAGTAACTAGTCGCATTTAATCCGTGACGACTTTTCACAAACAATTCATCATTGAAGTGGTGTCTTAATTTTTGTAACGCTTGGCTTATGGCGGGTTGACTAACAAAAAGGCGCTCAGAGGCTTTACGCATATTTAGTTCTTGAGATAACACTAAAAAGGTACGCAGTAGATTAAGGTCAAGACTGTAGAAGAGGTCTTTAGCCATGATAAGCCTTCTTATGATTAACATTTTTTCGTTGCTACAAATATATCACTGTCAGTTAAACATGTGACTCTATATCTGTAATTTGGTGTCCCGTCCTAAAATACGTTGACGGTTTTTAATAGAAGGTCAGAAGCTTTTCGCTCTGACCTTTTTGTGCACCTCGTTTGGTGTCTTCATTCCCAAACTTAAATGCGGTCTCATTTCATTGTATATCTGTATTGACTCATCAACGAGCAATTTTAATTCATCAAGCCCTCGGCACTTGTACAACAAAAACTCCTGTTTCAGTATGCCATTTATACGCTCTGCAAGGGCATTTTGATAGCAGTCATACCC
>NZ_JAKJSQ010000054.1:0-27532 GCF_050337105.1 Aliivibrio kagoshimensis | reverse complement strand
CTGGCGCCGCAAGGTGTGAGAGTTCAAGTCTCTCCTTCCGCACCATTATTTGTAGGGTTATCGCCAAGCGGTAAGGCAACGGGTTTTGATCTCGTCATCCCCTGGTTCGAATCCAGGTAACCCTGCCATATTACGAGTAGTACGTTGAAAAACGGACTGCCTGTTTTAACTTCAAGATCGTAAGACCCACTAGTAGGCTACCTTCTACTACTGAGGAAGTTAAAATAACAATTTGTGCGGGAGTGGCGGAATTGGTAGACGCACCAGATTTAGGTTCTGGCGCCGCAAGGTGTGAGAGTTCAAGTCTCTCCTTCCGCACCATTATTTGTAGGGTTATCGCCAAGCGGTAAGGCAACGGGTTTTGATCTCGTCATCCCCTGGTTCGAATCCAGGTAACCCTGCCACATCACGAGTAGCACGTTGAAAAACGGRCTGCCTGTTTTAACTTCAAGATCATCGACCCATTGATAARCGACCTTTTATTAGTGTGGAAGTTAAGATAAAAATTTGTGCGGGAATGGCGGAATTGGTAGACGCACCAGATTTAGGTTCTGGCGCCGCAAGGTGTGAGAGTTCAAGTCTCTCTTTCCGCACCATTATTTGTAGGGTTATCGCCAAGCGGTAAGGCAACGGGTTTTGATCTCGTCATCCCCTGGTTCGAATCCAGGTAACCCTGCCATATTACGAGTAGTACGTTGAAAAACGGACTGCCTGTTTTAACTTCAAGATCGTAAGACCCACTAGTAGGCTACCTTCTACTATTGAGGAAGTTAAAATAACAATTTGTGCGGGAGTGGCGGAATTGGTAGACGCACCAGATTTAGGTTCTGGCGCCGCAAGGTGTGAGAGTTCAAGTCTCTCCTTCCGCACCATCATTTAAAAAGCCATCTCATTGAGATGGCTTTTTTATTGTTTGTCACTTATGAACGGTTTATAAGCCTAGTGCATATTTAAGAATGGTATTCTTTAATGGACCAGACTCTTGCGCCAGTTTTAATCCAATGTTTCTGGCTAACTTGATAGGACCAATGTCATTACTGAACGCCGTATAGAAAAAGTCCATGCCCGTCTGCATCAATAAATTATCCGGTTTGCGTTTCAACTGATAGTAACGAAGCGCCTGTACACTGTCCCACTCCGTTTTGAGCTTATCGACTTCTGCTAACAGTGTTGTCACGTCTTTAAAGCCAAGATTAACTCCCTGTCCTGCTAATGGATTAATCGTATGCGCAGCGTCACCAAGCAGAACACATCGATTAGCGTAATAGCGTTGCGCATGCCGACGCGTAAGAGGAAAACTGCCAGATTGCTCAACAGAAAACGTGCCGAGCTCTTTCGGGAAGTGGGCAGTTATCTCGCTTTGAAGTTGCTCTTTGGTCATTGCACTCAGCTGACGAATTCTCTCAGGGCGGTCATACCACACCAGTGATCCTTTATGTCCGGATAAAGGCAGAAAAGATCGAGGCCCAGATGGGGTAAACCACTGCCAAGTAATATCTTGCTGCGCATCTTCCGTCTCAATATTAATCAACATGCAGTGCTGACGATAATCCCAAGCCGTGATACCAATACCCGCTTGTTGACGAACTTGTGAGTTCGCACCATCTGCCCCGACAACCCATTTAGCCAATAAACGCGTTCCATCACTGAGCTCTACGATGTTATGCGTCGGTCTAAAATGAAGCTGTTGGAGTGTTGCAGGGCAGTGCAGTGTCACATTAGGGTAATGCGCTAATTGCTGCCATAAACCAAGCTGCAAGACTCTGTTCTCAACGATGAACCCTAACTGCTGCATGTTCAAAGTATCACTATCGAAACACGTTCGACACTCAGGGTGTTCCCAAGTCTCTAAACGGCGATAGGGTGTGACTCTCATCTTAGTAATATCAGACCAAGCACCTAACTCTTCAATCAGGTCCACTGACGCTTGAGAAATCGCCGAAACTCGCAAGTCCATCGCTTGCTGTTGAGTAAAAGGATCCGGTGCACGCCCCTCTATCAGCGCAACCGTTTTTCCCTGTTTAGCAAATCCGATTGCAGCCGCTGCGCCGACCATACCCGCACCAACAACAACAATATCAAACTCTTCCATAACCACACTCAATCAAAATCATGACTTATGCCACTCATTTTACTCTGCTTGTGCATGAATACGAAACGCTAAACAGAAAAATTGGCTATAAGCGCTCTTTTAACAATGAGGATTTGTTATATCTATACCTAGTCACACCGCCTCGAAAGCAGTACAATACGCGACCTATTATTTTTAGTCGCACAAATTGCTGCTAGAGATACGTACCACTGTGATAACTTTATTTACGAGCGAATGTTAAATGGCTAAGAAACTGCTGATCAAAACCTGGGGCTGCCAGATGAACGAATACGATTCATCAAAAATGGCTGATCTGCTTGGCGCCGCAAATGGCTACGAGCTAACCGAAGAACCAACCGAAGCTGATGTTCTGCTACTTAACACTTGCTCTATTCGTGAAAAAGCTCAAGAGAAAGTGTTTCACCAGCTGGGTCGTTGGAAAACCTTAAAAGATGCCAAACCGGATCTTATTATTGGTGTAGGCGGTTGTGTTGCGACTCAAGAGGGTAAACACATTCGTCATCGTGCTCCTTATGTCGATGTTATTTTTGGTCCTCAGACTCTTCATCGTCTGCCTGAAATGATCCGTCAATCTCAAAGTAAAGATGCCCCCGTTATGGACATCTCTTTTCCTGAGATAGAGAAATTTGACAACTTACCAGAACCAAAAGCGGATGGTCCTTCTGCCTTTGTTTCGATTATGGAAGGTTGCTCAAAATATTGTACTTACTGCGTGGTGCCTTATACCCGTGGTGAAGAGGTTAGCCGTCCACTTGATGACGTGCTCTTTGAAATCGCTCAATTGGCGGATCAAGGCGTTCGAGAAGTAAATTTACTTGGCCAAAATGTGAACGCTTACCGTGGCGATACTCATGACGGTGACGACTGTACCTTTGCTGAACTGCTTCGTCTAGTTGCCAGCATTGATGGTATTGACCGCATTCGTTTTACTACCAGTCACCCTATCGAGTTTACGGATGACATTGTTGCCGTATATGAAGATACGCCTGAATTAGTGACCTTCTTACACCTACCCGTTCAAAGTGGTTCTGACCGAATTTTAACCATGATGAAGCGCCCGCATACCGCTATCGAATACAAATCCATTATTCGTAAGCTACGTAAAGCGCGTCCTGGCATTCAAATCAGTTCAGATTTTATCGTTGCTTTCCCTGGTGAAACAGAGCAAGACTTTGCCGCCACCATGAAACTGATTAAAGATGTTGATTTCGACATGAGTTACAGCTTTATTTTCTCGCCTCGCCCAGGCACGCCAGCGGCAGATTACCCATGCGACTTAAGTGAAGAGACCAAAAAAGAGCGTCTTTACGAGTTGCAGCAAGTGATCAACTCACAAGCGATGCGGTACTCACGTCAGATGTTAGGGACAGAACAACGCATTTTAGTTGAAGGTCCATCTCGTAAGAGCTTAATGGAATTACGCGGTAAAACAGAAAATAGCCGTACCGTTAATTTTGAAGGTAATGCAGACCTTATAGGACAGTTTGTTGACGTTAAAATTACCGAAGCGCTGCCAAACTCTTTGCGTGGAGAGCTGATACGCACTGAAGCAGATATGAATCTGCGTATTGCGGTTTCGCCTACAGAAGTGATGAATAAAACTCGTAAAGAAGATGATCTAGGTGTCGCCTCTTTTACGCCATAACATCATCTCTTATCCTCTCTCGCTAAAAAGCGCTTGATTTACCTCATAGTTGGTTGTTATAAAAGTATATTTCTATTTACTGATAGATTAACAACCAACTTTTCAACTCAATTTTATCATCTAACATTGAGTGATATGATTCCTGCTATTTGTAAGAAGTCACTTTGAGAGGCACTCTTGGATATAAAAATCACCACTTTAGAACTTACCCTAGAACCTTCAGACAACCGTCGATTATCAAGCTTATGCGGTCCATTTGATGACAATATTAAGCAGTTAGAGAGGCGTTTAGGGGTCGAAATCAATCACCGTGATAACAAGTTCAGTGTGGTAGGTAAGCCCCACACCGTTTCTGCAGCTTGTGACATTCTAAAAACCTTATACGTCGAAACGGCTCCTGTACGTGGGCAACATCCTGATATCGAACCAGATGCGATTCACTTAGCCATTAAAGAGTCCGGTATTTTAGAGCAAAGTAACGACCAAAATAACTTTACTTACGCCAAAGAGATCACCATCAAAACCAAAAAAGGGGTGATCAAACCAAGGACCCCTAATCAAGCTCAATATCTTGCTAATATGGTCACCCATGACATTAGCTTTGGTATTGGTCCAGCTGGTACGGGGAAAACTTACCTTGCCGTGGCTGCAGCTGTCGATGCTCTAGAGCGTCAAGAGGTTCGTCGTATTCTACTTACTCGTCCAGCAGTTGAAGCCGGTGAGAAACTGGGGTTCTTACCTGGAGATTTAAGTCAAAAGGTCGACCCTTACTTACGCCCTTTATACGATGCTTTGTTTGAAATGCTTGGTTTTGAGCGCGTTGAAAAGCTTATCGAACGTAATGTTATTGAAGTTGCTCCGCTGGCGTATATGCGAGGTAGAACCCTCAACGATGCCTTTATCATCCTTGATGAGAGCCAAAACACCACAGTCGAACAGATGAAGATGTTTTTAACTCGAATCGGATTCAACTCCCGCGCCATCATCACAGGTGATGTAACTCAAATAGATCTACCACGGCATACCAAGTCAGGTCTTCGACACGCCGTTGAAGTGCTGTCTGAAGTGGATGAAATCAGCTTTAACTTCTTCCTTGCCGATGACGTAGTACGCCACCCTGTGGTTGCTCGTATTGTAAATGCTTACGAGAAGTGGGAAAGACAAGATCAAATCGATAAAAAAGCTATTGAGACGAAACGCCGTGAAGAGCAAGAAAACAAAGCACTCAACGCGACGATTGCCCAACAAAATAGAGAGCTGTAATGAGCATTGAATTAGATCTACAAATTGCTAGCCAAAACAGTGAAGGGCTACCAACAGAGAGTGACTTTCAGTTATGGTTAAGCACGACTGTCTCCCTGTTTCAACCACAAGCAGAGGTGACAATTCGAATTGTGGATGAGACAGAGAGTCAGCAGCTCAATTTTGATTATCGTGGCAAGGAAAAACCAACCAATGTGTTGTCTTTCCCTTTTGATGTGCCACCAGGTATTGAGATCGATCTGTTAGGCGATCTCATCATCTGTCGCCAAGTGGTTGAACAAGAAGCAGAGCAACAAAACAAAAGCTTAGCAGCACATTGGGCTCATATGGTTGTACATGGCTCACTTCATCTGCTAGGTTATGATCATATAGAAGATGAAGAAGCTGAAGAGATGGAAAGTTTGGAGACGGAGATCATGATAAAAATGAATTTTCCAGACCCATACTTGTCTGAAAAAGAGTAAGCTACACGCTTATTTAATACGCCACTTTTCATTATGTTTACCCACTGATACAGAGAAAAAATGAACGAAGAAAACTCACAAAATTCTGATGGTCCGAGTCGGAAGTCCTTATTAGGACGTGTTGCACAACTGTTTCAATCAGAACCTAAAGATCGTCAAGAGCTTGTTGATGTATTTAGAGATTCAGAAGAGAACGACCTGATAGATCACGATACTCGAGATATGCTCGAAGGAGTGATTGAAATATCAGAGATGCGAGTTCGTGACATCATGTTACCGCGTTCGCAGATGGTCACGGTGGAAAGAACTGAAGATTTTGACACTTTAATCACCACCATCATTGATGCCTCTCACTCGCGCTACCCTGTTATCAGTGAAGATAAAGACCATGTAGAAGGCATTCTACTGGCCAAAGATCTCATCCGTTACCTCGGCTCCGACTGCGAACCTTTTGACATTGAGAAAGTACTACGTCCAGCGGTTGTGGTCCCTGAAAGTAAGCGCGTCGACAAACTGCTTAAAGAGTTTCGTCAAGAGCGCTATCACATGGCGATCGTTGTTGATGAATTTGGTGGCGTTTCAGGCTTAATCACTATCGAAGATATTCTCGAAGAGATTGTTGGCGAAATTGAAGATGAGTTCGACGATGATGACGAACAAGAGATCAGAAAATTAAGTAAACATACCTTCTCTATTAAAGCCCTGACCACAATTGAGAGCTTTAATGAAGCCTTCTCTACTAACTTCAGTGATGATGAAATTGACACGGTTGGCGGCATGGTATTAACCAGTTTTGGCCACCTTCCTGACAGCGGTGAAACCATTGAATTAAGTGGCTTCAATTTTAAAGTAACTTCAGCAGATAACCGTCGTATTGTTCAACTTCAGGTCACGGTACCAGAAAACACTCCGACCGTTATTGAACCGACGTAAACCAATGATCACAATGAATAATTTCAAACGGCCTCTTATGGCCGTTTTTGCTGGTGCTCTCACCACTTTGGCCTTTGCCCCTTATGGGATTTGGCCTCTCGCATTTTTCACCCCTGCAGTTTTATTCTATTTATTGCAAAACCAGCCCCTAAAGCGTGCGGTTATTCTCGGTTTTGCATGGGGATTTGGCCAATTTAGTACAGGAATTAGCTGGGTTCATATCAGTATAGATACCTTTGGCGGTATACCAAAAGCGGCGAGCTTGTTGTTAATGATCTTGTTGGTCAGTTATCTATCCTTGTTCCCTGCTCTATTTGCTCTCACGCTCAATAAGTTTTTCCCGCAGAGAAGTGCCCACAAATTTATTATTGCTGCACCGCTGTTATGGGTCACGATAGATTGGCTACGTGGTTGGTTATTTACTGGCTTCCCTTGGTTATGGCTCGGTTACAGCCAGATAGATGGCCCCTTAGCCTCCTTAGCTCCGGTTTTTGGTGTGGAAGCAATGACACTGCTTTCAGTACTGATCAGTGGCACTCTGGTATATGCGCTATTACAAAAGCAGTTAAAATGGCTGCTCGCCCCACTACTAGTGATGCTCGTCAGCCTCTCTCTGCAGTGGGCTAATTGGGTAACCCCCGTACCTGAAAGAGCCAAAGAGGTTGCTTTAATTCAAGGCAACATCGACCAAGCTACCAAGTGGATCCCACGGTACCGCTGGCCTAATATCATGAAGTATATGGATTTAACGCGTAAAAGTTGGGATGCGGATATTATTATCTGGCCAGAAGCTGCCATTCCAGCGGTTGAAGGGGGCATAACCCAATTTCTACACAATGCAGACAGTGCTGCACGTTTAAATAACGCATCAATCATTACTGGTATTGTCGGTCAAAGTGCCAGTGGACAGTTTTTCAATAACATCATTAGCTTGGGTGTTAACTCTGACGGTGAATACAATTACCAAACTAAAAGCCGTTACTCCAAGCACCACCTGCTCCCTTTTGGTGAATTTGTTCCTTTTGAGAGCATTTTAAGACCGATTGCTCCGCTGTTTAATCTGCCGATGTCCTCTTTTAAACGAGGCGACTACATCCAGCCTAATGTGGATGCGAATGGGGCTCAATTAGTGGCCGCTCTCTGTTATGAAATTGTCTACGGCGAACAGGTTAGGCAGAACACTACCGATGAGTCTGACTATATTCTCACACTATCAAATGATGCATGGTTTGGGGATTCAATAGGACCACTTCAGCACATGGAAATGGCCAGAATGCGCGCACTTGAGCTGGGTAAACCGCTGATACGATCCACCAATAATGGGGTTACTGCAGTGACCGATTATCGAGGAGACATTATCGAACAACTGCCTCAATTCAAAACCGCTGTACTACGTGCTACCGTCGTACCGACAGAGGGCACAACCCCTTACCGATTATGGGGAAGTTGGCCACTCTACCTATTGACTATCACCGGGTTAAGCCTCGCTTTCTGGCGACAAAGAGTGTATAAAATAACCGCATAGAGACAGCCGGCCTAAGGTTTAAGGGGTAATCGATTGAATGCTTCACCACCACACTGAGCGCAGACTTGAATGGTGCTCGCATGATTATACTCCTCTTTGTGGCCGCACTTTTCGCACACAAGCACACCTAAACCGATCATCTCACCACGTCGGTAAACACCTTGATGTTCAAGATCATCAAACATCTCAAACATCTCTATGCGGGTTTTATCAGTGATCTCCAGCAAGCCCTGCCAGATAGAGTTCGCCGTTAATTGGTAAAATGGCGATGAAGGGAAGCTTTTTTTACTCTCTTCATACTCCCGCGCAAACTCTTTCAGGTCACGTTTTAGATAACTGGCAATCAATGCCATCTCATCTTTTGTCATATCGCTAGCAGCTTCAGCATATTTTTCTGAGGTTGAAATCCACTTATTAAGCTCTTCGGGACTTTTTTCAATCGCACTTTTCATCTGCTCAAACAGCGCTTCGTAGCTTTTTTTATGCTCTGACATACTCAGTTCCCCTTTTTTTGTCACTATTCGACTCTCAATATGAATTAAATCCTTCTCGCTATTGTTGAGAATCGTCCCTTTAGTTATTCTATGTGGATATAATCTTGTCTGATCTAACCGATCTCACAAATCTCACAAATCTCGATTTATTACATTACCGGATATCATCGATGCAAGAGCAATATAATCCACAGGATATAGAACAAAAAGTTCAGAAACATTGGGATGACAATAAGACTTTTATTGTTAGCGAAGATCCTAACAAAGAGAAGTTCTACTGTCTCTCTATGTTCCCTTACCCTAGTGGCCGACTCCACATGGGTCATGTTCGTAACTATACCATCGGTGATGTTGTTTCACGTTATCAGCGTTTACAAGGCAAAAACGTCATGCAGCCTATTGGTTGGGATGCGTTTGGCCTGCCCGCTGAAAATGCGGCCGTCAAAAACAAAACGGCTCCTGCACCTTGGACTTACGAAAATATCGAATACATGAAAAACCAGCTTAAATTACTGGGTTTTGCATTTGATTGGGAGCGTGAAATCGCTACCTGTACGCCTGAATATTATCGTTGGGAACAAGAGTTCTTTACTAAATTATACAACAAAGGTTTAGTTTATAAGCGTACCTCTTCTGTCAACTGGTGCCCTAACGATCAAACCGTACTAGCAAATGAACAAGTTGAAGATGGTTGCTGTTGGCGTTGTGACACGCCAGTAGAACAAAAAGAGATCCCTCAGTGGTACATTCGCATTACTCAGTATGCTGATGAACTGCTTCGTGATATCGACAACTTAGACGGTTGGCCTGAGCAAGTAAAAACCATGCAGCGCAACTGGATTGGTCGCTCAGAAGGGGTTGAACTCTCTTTTGATGTGGAAGGTCAAGACTCTCCACTTGAAGTCTACACAACACGCCCAGATACCCTAATGGGCGTAACTTATGTTGCTATCGCAGCTGGTCACCCTCTTGCGACATTAGCAGCTGAGGATAATGCTGAACTTGCTGCTTTTAACCACGAATGCAAAAACACCAATGTTGCTGAAGCTGAATTAGCAACAATGGAGAAAAAAGGCATGGCAACAGGTCTTTACGCAATCCATCCACTAAATGGTCGCCAAGTTCCTATCTTTGTGGCTAACTTTGTATTGATGGATTACGGAACAGGCGCTGTAATGGCAGTTCCTGCACACGATCAACGTGATTTTGAATTCGCTAATAAATATGGTTTAGACATTGTTCCGGTCATCAAGCCTACAGACGGTAGTGATGTGGATGTCTCTGAAGAAGCCTATACCGAAAAAGGCGTACTATTTGATTCCGGTGAGTTTGACGGATTAGAATTCCAAGCGGCATTTGATGCCATTGCGTCGACGCTTGAAGCTCAAGGTAAAGGCAAAAAAACGGTTAACTTCCGCTTACGTGATTGGGGCGTTTCTCGTCAACGTTACTGGGGTGCACCGATTCCAATGTTAACCACTGAAGATGGTGAACTGCACACAGTACCGGCTGATCAACTGCCCGTTCTTCTTCCAGAAGATGTGGTAATGGATGGCGTGACAAGTCCAATTAAAGCAGATGCAGAGTGGGCAAAAACCACTTTCAACGGCCAGCCAGCACTACTAGAAACAGACACTTTTGATACCTTTATGGAGTCATCTTGGTATTACGCTCGTTACTGCTCTCCTCAAGCCGATGAGATGTTAAACAAAGAGGCCGCTAACCATTGGTTGCCTGTTGACCAGTATATTGGTGGTATTGAACACGCATGTATGCACCTTCTGTATGCTCGATTCTTCCATAAACTGCTTCGTGATGAAGATATGGTTGAGAGCGATGAACCTTTCAAAAAACTACTGTGCCAAGGCATGGTTCTGTCTGACGCTTTCTATTACGAAAATGCCAAAGGCACCAAAGTATGGGTATCTCCCGTTGATGTCACCATTGAGCGTGACGAAAAAGGTCGTATCGCTTCTGCCATTGACAATGAGGGCAATGCTGTAACCCACACTGGCATGATCAAAATGTCTAAGTCGAAAAATAACGGCATTGACCCACAAGAGATGGTCGACAAATATGGCGCTGATACCGTTCGCCTATTTATGATGTTTGCTGCCCCTGCAGATATGACATTAGAGTGGCAAGAATCTGGTGTAGAAGGCGCTAACCGCTTCCTTAAACGCGTATGGAAATTGGTTCAAACTCATACTTCAAAAGGTGCAACTGAAGCGCTTGATACCACGTCACTTAATGCTGGTCAGAAATCACTTCGTCGTGATGTTCACAAGACTATTGCTAAAGTGAGCGATGATATTGGTCGCCGTCAAACATTTAACACCGCAATTGCTGCCATCATGGAGTTGATGAATAAACTGACCAAAGCGCCACAAGAGTCAGTTCAAGATCGTGCGCTGTTAGATGAAGCCCTAAAAGCCATTATTCCGATGCTTTACCCAATGACACCACACGCTTGTTTTGAAATGTGGGAAGCATTAGGTGAATCAGATGTAGACAGCGCCGTTTGGCCCGTCGCTGATGAGAAAGCGTTAGTTGAAGATGAAAAACTGATCATTGTTCAAGTCAACGGAAAACTTCGTGCGAAGTTAACCGTAGCTGCAGACATTTCTAAAGAGGAAATTGAAGCGCTGGCCCTAAATGATGAGCACGTGACCAAATTTACTGATGGTTTAGCCATTCGTAAAGTCATCTATGTACCAGGCAAACTGCTTAACATCGTAGCCAACTAAGAGAAAGGATCGGTGAATAGCATGTTTTCTTTAAAAACAGCACTCCGTACCCTGCTTGTCGCGGTCGTCGTCATGACGACCGCTTCATGCGGATTTCATATGCGTGGCAGCTACTTGCTGCCTGATGATATCAATGAGATATCATTGACCAGTTTTGACCAATACAGTCGATTAACTCGTGAAGTACAAAAACAGCTACGAATGAACGGTATGCTTGAAGTCAGACCTTCTGATGTAATACCCAACCTTCACTTAATCAGTGAAAGTGTGGGTGAACGCACGCTCTCTCTGTATCAAAACAGTCGAGCAGCAGAAAAAGAGCTGACCTACAATGCAAGATATCGAGTGGTGGTTCCACAAAAAGGTAGCCGAGAGTTTACTACCACGGTCACTCGAAGCTACTTAGATAATCCGAAAACAGCCTTAGCGAAATCGGTTGAGCGCGATATGATTGAAGATGAGATGCGCGAGCAAGCATCGCGACAGATCTTACGTCAAATGGCGCGTTTAAAAGCAACCGACCTGACCGATGAAGAGGTGACTGAGGGAGAATCTCCAGCTCTTGAAGAGGCTCCCGCCAAGTAATGCGCACCTTTCCTGAGCAGTTACCACAAAAGTTAACTCAGCAACTGCATCAATCTTACTTGCTTTTTGGCAATGAGCCTCTATTAAAACTCGAGGCTCAAGACCAAATCAGAAAGAGTGCATATCAACAAGGGTTTGAAGAGAAACACGCTTTCACCTTAGACAAACAGGTTGATTGGAACCTGATCTTTGATTGTTGCCAAGCACTGAGCCTCTTCTCATCACGTCAAATCATTGAGTTGGAAGTCCCTGATTCAGGGCTCTCCACCACCAATGCTAATCAGTTAAAGGCTCTCATTCCACTGCTGCACAGTGACATCATTTTGATCATCATTGGCCCTAGAATTACTAAGGCACAAGAGAATACACAATGGTTTAAACAGAGCAGTAAACAGGGTCTTTTTGTCCCGTGCAATACGCCAGATAACCAACATCTCCCTCGCTTCATTCAACAACGCTGCAGTAAGCTGAACTTGATGCCCGATCCAGAAGCGGTGCAAATCCTGGCTCAGTGGCATGAAGGAAACCTACTCGCTCTGGCTCAGAGTTTAGAAAAACTGGCATTGCTCTATCCGGATGGCAAGCTAACTCTACTGAGAATTGAAGAAGCATTAAACCGAAACAATCACTTTACCCCTTTCCAGTTAACCGATGCACTCTTAGCCGGCAAAGCGAAACGAGCACAGAGAATATTAAGGCAGCTAGAAGCGGAGGGGATAGAGTTAATCATTCTATTACGGACCATCCAAAAAGAGTTGTTTCAATTGCTAAAATTGCACGAGGAACACTCACTTGGACTCTCGATGCAACAAGCGTTTGATAAATACCGAATATGGCAAAATAAGCGGACATTTTATCAAGCAGCACTACAAAGGTTGTCGTCAAAACGATTACAACAGCTTGTTTTACTGCTCACTCAAATTGAAATAAAAGCAAAAAGTGAATTTGGCAACGATACTTGGCCTCTCCTTGGCCAACTTTGCATCGATATGTGCAGTATCCAACCAATCACATTAACATCGACTGCATCACATTTAGTGTAGTAATCTGCAGCCGTGATATACTTCCGATCTTAAGAATTTTTACTGTAACAACCTTAAAGGTGACCACTTTGCAACATCAAGACCTACATAGCTTCATCATGGACAAAGTTGACGACATGAAAGCAGAAAACATCGTATCACTCGATGTTAGAGGAAAGTCTCCGTTAACAGACTTCCTAATTATCTGTACAGGGACGTCAAGACGACATGTGGCCTCTATTGCTAACAATGTCGCTATGGAAGCAAAGAAAACAGGCATCGCACCTTACGGCATGGATGGTGAAAAAGAGGGTGAATGGGTAGTCCTCGACATGGGTGACGTCATGGTTCATGTCATGCAAGAAGAGCACCGTGATCTCTATCAACTAGAGAAATTGTGGAGCTAGTCAGTGAAATTACAACTGATAGCTGTCGGTAATAAAATGCCGAAGTGGGTTGAGGAGGGCTATAAAGAGTATAGCCGCCGATTCCCCAAAGATATGCCACTAGAGCTGGTTGAAATCCCCGCAGGTAAACGGGGTAAAAATGCCGATATAGCTCGGATCCTTCACAAAGAGGGAGAGTTGATGTTGGCTGCAGTTCCCAAGGGTAATCGAATTATCACCTTGGATATTCCAGGAAAGCGCTGGGATACCGCCCAACTGGCGCAACAGTTAGATAGCTGGAAGCTCGATGGTAGAGATGTCTCCATTTTAATCGGCGGCCCTGAAGGACTTGCTCCCACCTGTAAAGCCATTGCAGATCAAAGCTGGTCACTGTCGCCGCTGACTCTCCCCCACCCTATGGTTCGTGTCGTTATGGCTGAAAGCTTATACCGAGCTTGGAGTGTTACCGCTAACCACCCTTATCATCGAGAATAGAGATAGATGAGACATAAGCGCATTCAAATTCGAGATTTTCAAGCAGAGTCCAGACTGTTTGTTCGACGTGCGATCGTCTCATTTATCGGTATTATCGTCCTAATAGCGGTATTGTTGACCAATCTATACAATATCCAGGTAAACAACTTCCAAGATTACAAAACTCGCTCCAATGACAACCGCATTAAAGTAGTGCCGATCTCCCCTAACCGTGGGTTAATTTACGACCGAAATGGTATTTTACTGGCTGAAAACCGTCCGGTATTTAATTTAGAATTAACCCCAGAAAAGATTGATAATATTGACGAGACAATAGCTAAACTCCGTCAATACTTAACGATCACCGATCAAAATATCGCCAGTTTTGATCGAGAGCGCAGACACACTCGCCGATTTAAATCCGTCCCGCTATTGACGCAAATAAATGAGCAGCAAGTTGCCATATTTTCTGTTAATCAACACCAATTCCCCGGCATTGAAATCAAAGCGTACTTAAAGCGTTACTATCCATATGGTTCCTCATTAACACATGTTCTTGGTTATGTATCTAAAATTAATGATAGAGACATTGCGCGTTTAGAGCGTGAAGAGAAATCCGCCAACTACCAAGCAACCCGCGATATTGGCAAACTGGGCATTGAACGCTTCTATGAAAGTGAACTGCACGGTACGGCTGGATACCAAGAGGTTGAAGTCAATAGCCGAGGTCGCATCATTCGTACCCTCAAGTACGTGCCGCCGATTCCAGGAAAAGATCTCACTCTAAGTTTAGATATCGAACTGCAATTATTTGTTGAGCAGCAGATGAATAATCGTCGCGGAGCCGCCATTGTCTTAGATCCTAAAGATAATGGTGTCACGGTCATGGTATCAAGCCCAAGCTACGACCCTAACCTATTTGTACACGGCATATCCAGTAAGGCTTACAACGCACTGCTAGAGGATCCTAATCGACCATTGGTAAATCGAGCCACACTCGGTATCTACCCTCCAGCATCGACCATTAAGCCTTTTATTGCAGTAGCTGCACTTGAAGAGGGCGTGGTAACGCCGTACACCACCAGAAATGACCCCGGATATTGGAAGTTGCCTAACTCAAAAACCAAACCATTTAGAGATTGGTTACGCTGGGGACATGGTCGGGTCAATTTAAAACAGTCGATAGAAGAATCTGTCGACACCTTCTTCTATCAAGTCGCCTTTGATTTAGGTATCGATAGAATATCCACTTGGATGATGAAATTTGGCTTTGGAGATTACACTGGTCTAGATATCCGAGAAGAGAGCAAAGCCAATATGCCCACCAGAGAGTGGAAGATGATCCGCCACCGTACACCATGGTATCAAGGTGATACCATTCCTGTAGGCATTGGACAAGGCTACTGGACAGCGACACCGATGCAAATCGCTAAAGCAACCTCTGTATTGGTCAATCGCGGCAAGGTGATTGCGCCTCATTTATTACGAAGTTCTAACGATCAAGGCATTGAGACGCCTGCTCAGATCGAAGCTTACCCATCCATCGATGGTGTTAAAGATAAATATTGGGATCTGGCCATCGAGGGTATGCATCTGGTTAACCATGGTAAGAAAGGGACGGCACGCCGAGCGTTTTATGGCAGCTCTTATCAATCGGCGGGAAAATCAGGCACAGCTCAGGTCTTCGGTTTAAAAGAGGACCAAGAGTACAATGCAGAGGATCTCTCTGAACATCTACGCGATCACGCTCTCTACACCTCGTTTGCACCGGTAGAGGACCCTGTCGCTGTTTTCTCTATCGTTCTTGAAAATGCCGGAGGTGGTTCAAGTCAAGGTGCACCAATCGCTCGTAAAGTATTTGACCACATGCTGTTAGAAAAAAAGACTGATAAAGAGACTGATAAAGAGAGTAAGCAATGAGAATTGATCACAACGCAAACGGCGGAAAATCATTCTTTGAACGTATTCATATTGATCTCCCTCTATTGCTGGGCATTCTCTGTCTAATGGGGTTTGGTTTACTCATCATGTACAGTGCCAGTGGCCAAAACTGGGCAATGATAGATCGCCAAGTAATGAGAATGGGGCTGGCCTTAGTGGTCATGCTAATACTGGCTCAAATCCCACCGCGAACCTATGAAGGTGCTGCGCCCTATCTATTTTTCGTTGGCATTATGTTGCTTTTAGGGGTGTTATTTTTCGGTGAATCGTCCAAAGGAGCACAGCGTTGGCTCAATTTGGGTTTTGTTCGATTTCAGCCATCAGAACTACTAAAGCTTGCGGTTCCGTTAATGGTTGCCCACTATATTGGTTCAAAGCCGCTCCCTCCTACGGTCAAAACATTGTTTGCTGCGCTGATTATGGTGTTTATTCCGACCATCTTGATTGCCAAACAACCGGATCTCGGTACCTCTATCTTAATCGCTGCTTCAGGTATTTTTGTCATTTTCTTAGCGGGTATCAGTTGGAAAATCATTAGTCTTTCTGCCGTTGCGGTGGGTGGATTTATTCCAATTTTGTGGTTTTTCCTAATGCGCGATTACCAGAAGGTGCGTGTACAGACTCTATTTAATCCAGAGTCGGATCCTCTCGGCGCGGGTTATCACATTATTCAATCTAAAATTGCGATCGGGTCAGGTGGGCTGTTAGGCAAAGGGTGGTTACAAGGTACTCAGTCTCAACTCGAATTTATTCCAGAAAGACACACCGATTTTATTTTTGCCGTTATCGCCGAGGAGTGGGGCTTAATTGGTGTCACGATGTTACTGGCGTTATATCTGTTTATTATCTGCCGTGGCCTTATTTTAGCGAGCCAAGCACAAACGGCGTTTGGCCGCATGATGGCAGGCAGTATTGTGTTGAGCTTTTTTGTCTATATTTTCGTAAATATTGGAATGGTAAGTGGAATCTTACCCGTAGTAGGTGTTCCACTGCCGCTGATCAGTTATGGTGGCACCTCCATGGTGACTCTCATGGCAGGATTTGGCATATTAATGTCCATTCACACCCACAGAAAAATGTTATCTAAGGCTTCTTAATGCGTTTACTGCTCATTATTTTCACATTCATGCTGACGGCATGTGGTACAACACCGTCTAATAATAACGATGATCCTAATGCGGGTCGTTATAGCTTAGAGCATGATATCGCCCCTGAGAATGCTGATATTCCAGAGTTCGCCACCGCCGATGCCATTCCTGTTTATGAACAAAAAAGCTTATATGGTAATAAAGACTATCGTTTACGTGGTATTGATTACACCATAGTGAAAACACCAAGAGGATTTACACAAGAGGGCCTGACTTCTTGGTATGGCAGCAAGTTTCATGGACATACGACCTCTAATGGTGAAGTGTACGACATGTATAAAATGACGGCTGCTCATAAAACCTTACCGATTCCCAGCTACATTAGAGTGACCAATAAGGATAATGGTAAAACAGCGATCGTAAGAGTGAATGATAGAGGTCCATTTCATGCCGGTCGAATTACCGATTTAAGCTATGCTGCGGCCTCGAAGTTAGACGTACTTAAAACAGGAACCGCTAGAGTTAAAATAGAGGTCATTACCGTTGAGAAACCTGACAATATTGAAGATTGGTTACCTCCGTTTCCTGATTACTACTACATACAAGTGGCGGCCGGAAAAAATATTGACTCTTCAAGAACTTTAGCCAAGAACTTAGGTCAAACTTTTGAGTCACCTACCGACATTAAACAGGTGAATTCTATTTACAGAATTCGGTTAGGTCCATTTGTTGAACATGAAAAAGCCACAGAACTGTTAAAAAAAGTGAGAGCTTCTAATTACAAAACAGCCTTTATTAGTCAAGAAAAACAACAAAATAAATCTGAGTAGGCTTTCAAATAATACCAAATACTCTTAAAACTCGAACGCCAATCCTGCTATGTGATTCTAATCATGAACTCTGGTATGATGGCGCTAATTCACAATTCCTATTGAGTGTAGCTATTACCATCATGAAAATTTCCTTAAAGCAGTGTAAAGCTCTGATATTATCAACCTTAATGCTCTCTTCGAGCTTTGCCATCTCAGCCCCAACCGTTGTACCGAATGCACCCTCTATTGCGGCAAAAGGGTTTGTATTAATGGATTTTAATTCCGGTAAAGTCATTGCAGAATCCAATATAGACAAACGCCTTCATCCTGCAAGCTTAACCAAAATGATGACCAGTTACGTTATCGGCCAAGAGTTAGAAAGCGGAAATATCTCGTTAGATGACGATGTAGTTATCAGTAAAAATGCGTGGGCGAAAAACTTCCCTGGCTCTTCTAAAATGTTCATCGAAGTGGGCTCTATAGTCAAAGTCAGTGAATTGAATAAAGGTATTATCATTCAATCTGGAAATGATGCTTGTGTCGCGATGGCTGAACATGTCGCTGGCTCAGAAGATGCATTCGTTGATTTGATGAACGCTTGGGCCCAGAAGATTGGTATGAAAGATACCCATTTCGCAAATGTCCATGGGCTAGACAACAACAACCTATATACCACACCACGTGATATGGCTCTGCTTGCTCAAGCGCTAATACGTGATGTGCCTGAAGAGTACCGTGTCTATTCAGAAAAATCGTTCACTTACAACGGCATTACCCAGTACAACCGAAATGGTCTGTTGTGGGATAAGAGTATGAATGTGGATGGCATTAAAACTGGTCATACAGACAAAGCTGGTTTCAGCCTTGTTAGTTCAGCAACTGAAGGAAAAATGCGTTTAGTCAGTGTCATTATGGGCACCAAAAGTGGTAACGCTCGTAAAGCTGAAAGTAAGAAGCTTCTAAACTACGGCTTCCGCTTCTTCGAAACAGTCTCACCTCATAAAGCAGATGAAACTTTCGTAACTGAAAAGATCTGGATGGGTAAAACTGACGAAGTAAATCTAGGGGTTGCCGAAGATACTTTTGTTACCCTTCCTCGCGGTCAAGCGAAGAAACTAAAAGCGAGCTTTGTGTTAGAAAAAGAGCTATCCGCACCACTAAGCAAAGGTGAAGTCGTTGGTAAACTCTACTACCAAGTCGATGGAAACGACATTGCAGAGTACCCACTGTTGGCTTTAAACGATGTTGAAGAGGGTGGCTTTTTTAGCCGTTTGATCGATTACATTGTGCTAATGGTGCAAGGTTGGTTTAAATAGTATTGCTAATGCTTTCACTGTAATCTATTGAATAACTATTAGGCGGCTAATCCCCGCCTTTTTTGATCTTGTCAACTAGCCCCTCAACCAGTACTATTCCCACCAAAGTTTTAGATTATTTGTACACACTTGGAGTAGACCATGACCGAGCAAGCCAAACTCAAAGATTTACTAGAGTTTCCATGCCAGTTTTCATACAAAGTAATGGGTTATGCTAAACCAGAGCTTCCTGAACTTGTTTTAGAAGTCATTCAGCGACATGCTCCTGGCGACTACAGTCCAACCGTTAGACCAAGTGGTAAAGGCACTTATCACGCCGTATCGGTAACCATCACTGCAACCTCAATTGAACAAGTTGAGATTCTATATAAAGAGTTGGGTGACATCGACATCGTACGTATGGTGCTATAACTACAGGTAATCATTGTGACAACACTCAGAATAAAGCATTTAGGTCGTCAAGATTATCAACCTGTCTGGCAAGCAATGCATGACTTTACTGACAGTCGTGATGAGAACAGCCTGGATGAAATCTGGTTAGTCGAACACAACCCCGTCTTTACTCAAGGTCAAGCGGGAAAAGAGGAGCATATCCTCCAGTCGAGCAGTATCCCGATCGTAAAAAGTGATCGCGGTGGCCAAGTTACTTACCATGGTCCAGGTCAACTCGTCGCTTATGTCATGATTAATCTTCGCCGAAAAAAATTAGGGGTTAGAGATCTAGTCACCCATATTGAAAATACGGTGATCAATACATTAGCAACGTTTGACATTGCATCGGCAGCTCGACCTGATGCACCTGGTGTTTATGTCAATAACAAAAAAATATGCTCGTTAGGGTTACGAATTCGAAAAGGCTGCTCTTTTCATGGACTGGCCTTAAACATTAATATGGATTTAACCCCGTTTTTGCAAATTAATCCATGTGGTTATGCAGGAATGGAGATGACACAGGTCAGTACTCAAGGTGGCCCGGCTCAGCTGTCAGAGGTTGAACCGGTACTCATTCAAGAATTAGCGACATTGCTGGACTATCAATCGGTTCAGTATGAAATGGATAGCGACGTTACAGGTAGAGATGAATCATGAGTAAACCAATACAGATGGAAAAAGGGGTCAAGTACCGTGACGCCGATAAAATGGCTCTTATCCCGGTAAAAAATGTAGTGACTGAACGTAAAGACGTTTTGCGTAAACCCAGTTGGATGAAGATCAAGCTGCCTGCTGACAGTAAGCGTATTCAAGACATCAAATCAGCACTGCGTAAAAACAACCTAAACTCAGTCTGTGAAGAGGCCTCTTGCCCTAACCTTGCTGAGTGTTTTAATCACGGTACCGCTACCTTTATGATTTTGGGTGCTATTTGTACTCGCCGCTGCCCGTTTTGTGACGTAGCCCATGGCCGACCAAATACGCCTGATGCACAAGAGCCGAAGAAACTGGCTCAAACCATCAGAGATATGAAGCTAAAATATGTGGTGATTACCTCCGTGGATCGCGATGATCTTCGAGATGGTGGTGCACAACATTTTGCTGACTGTAATCGTGAGATTAAGGCGTTAAACCCTGAGATTCACATCGAAACCTTAGTGCCTGATTTCCGTGGCCGCATGGATGTTGCTCTGGATTTACTAAAAAACAATCCACCGGATGTTTTTAACCACAACCTTGAAACGGCGCCTCGTCTATACCGCAAAGCTCGCCCTGGCGCGAACTATAAGTGGTCACTGGATCTGTTGAAGAAATTCAAACAGCAGCACCCTGATGTCCCAACGAAATCGGGTGTGATGATGGGGTTAGGTGAGACTAAAGAGGAGATTGTTGAAGTTCTTAAAGATCTTCGTGAGCATGGAGTCACCATGTTAACTCTTGGTCAGTACCTAGCACCAAGTCGCCATCACCTTCCAGTAGAGCGCTATGTTCCGCCTGAAGAGTTTGATGCGTTAAAAGAGATTGCACTAGAGCTTGGCTTTACGCACGCCGCTTGTGGCCCGTTTGTGCGCTCTTCCTACCACGCCGATATGCAAGCACAAGGAAAAGAGATTAAGTAATAGAGAGACAAAAGAAAAGAGGCAGACAATGCATCATTGTCTGCCTCTTTTTTATGTCTGAACAGAGACTAAGGTCGAACCAGGTAGTTTGCTTTGCCCACCCACTTATAACTGGTTAACTCTTCCAATCCCATTGGGCCACGGGCGTGGAGTTTCTGGGTAGAAACGGCAACTTCAGCGCCTAAACCAAATTGAGCACCATCGGTAAAACGGGTGGAGGCGTTGACATAAACCGCCGCAGAACCCGCCGAGTTAATGAAAAACTCCGCCGATTGAATATCATTGGTCATGATCGCATCAGAGTGGCTGGCGTTGTGGGTTTGCATGTGCGCGGCTGCCTCTTTAACATCCGCGACTACTTTCACCCCTAAGGTATAACTCAACCACTCTGTGTCGAAATCATCCTCTTTTGCAGCAGCTAAATCAGCCGCGTCGCAAGCTTGTAAAATTGAGTGCGCTTTAGTCTCAGCCACTAACGATACTTGACCGTTAAGCTTTTCGACCAACAGAGGTAAAAATGCTTCAGCAACACTCTCATGCACTAACAGGGTATCCAGCGCATTACATGCCGATGGACGTTGAACTTTCGAGTTTTCAACCACTGCCAGTGCTTTTTCAAGATCGGCACTCTCATCAACAAAGATATGACTGATACCAAAGCCGCCGATAATGACGGGAATTGAACTGTTCTCTTTACACATTTTGTGCAAGCCAGCGCCGCCACGAGGAATGATCATATCAACGTAATCGTCCAAACGCAGGAGTTCGGAGACCAATTCACGATCGGGTTTATCAATATACTGCACCGATGCGGCTGGTAAATTCGCTTTCTCTAGGGCGACCTGAATCACCTTGACCAGCTCCATGTTGGAGAAGAAGGTCTCTTTTCCACCTCGAAGAATGCTGGCATTCCCTGTTTTTAAACATAAAGCAGCAATATCGATAGTGACATTAGGACGCGCTTCATAGATAACGCCAATCACCCCGATTGGCACACGGCGACGTGATAAAGCCATGCCGTTCTCTAATATTTTACTGTCCATCTCACTGCCAACAGGATCATTAAGGCTAATGACATTACGAACATCACTGGCAATATCAGTCAATCTTTGCTCTGTCAGTAATAAACGATCTATCATTGCAGCAGGTAATCCTGCCTCTTTAGCTGCATCAATGTCTTTACCATTAGCGGATAAAATAACCGCCATATTACGCTCTAGTTCATCGGCAATGATTGAGAGTGCTCTGTTTTTTTGTGCTGTCGATACTGTCGACAACTCGAATGCAGCTTGTTTGGCTGCTTGTCCCATCGCTAATAAACTCACACGACTTCCTTTTAAATTAATACCAGATCATCTCTATGAATGGCAGGTCCATACTCATAACCTAAAGCGCTATAAATATCTTGACTGTGAAGGCCTAAAATTTTGTTTAGATCTTCACTTGAGTATCTTGAAATGCCTCGTGCGACTAACACGCCGGATTGGGTGGTAATTCTTGCCACTTCACCGCGTTGAAATACACCTTTTACTTGAGTAATTCCTTTTGCAAGCAGGCTGCTGCCACGCTCTTGAACCGCTTTCACCGCCCCATCATCAATGATGATATCTCCCGCTTGTGGAGGGCCTGCTAGAATCCAACGCTTTCGGCTCTCTAAAGCGCACTCTAAAGGCAAAAAACGAGTACCGTGTGATTGCGACTCAACACTGTCGATGATGACGTTTGTAGCACTGCCTGCTGCCACGATAACCTCAATACCTGCACGTCTAGCTACATCAGCAGCTTGTAGTTTAGTCGCCATGCCACCAGTCCCTAATGTGGTGCCGCTACCACCTGCTATTTTTCGCAGGGTTTCATCAATGGTATGCACTTCACGAATTAACTCCGCATTCGGGTTGCTTCTAGGGTCTGCAGTAAATAGGCCCGGCTGGTCGGTCAATAACAGCAACTTATCCGCGCCAGCAAGAATGCCCACAAGTGCTGACAAGTTGTCGTTATCCCCCACCTTGATCTCAGTGGTCGCCACCGCATCATTCTCATTCACAATAGGTACAATGTCATGCTTTAACAGTGCATTAAGCATATCTCGTGCATTAAGGTAGCGCTCACGGTCATCAAGATCAGCACGAGTTAATAGCATCTGGCCAACATGAATGTTGTAGAGGTTAAACAGACTTTCCCACGCTTGGATTAGACAACTTTGACCAACAGCAGCTAACAACTGCTTATTAGCCATGGTTTTGGGTAATTCGGGGTAGTTTAAGTGTTCTCGCCCTGCGGCAATGGCACCTGAAGTGACAACAATGATTTTGTGTCCCTGTTTTTTCAACACGGCACACTGACGAACCAACTCAACCATGTGCGCTTTATCTAATGATAAACTGCCACCGGTGAGTACACTGGTCCCTAACTTAACGACGATTGTTTGTTGCTTACCACACATCCGTAAATTCACTTTTCCAAATTACATGCTCAGAACACTGTTTTTATCAATCTACTGAGCAGATAACAAGTGGAAAAGGTGAATTCAGGTCATTTTTAAACTAATAGCGTCAAACAGCAGTTTTTTTCACTGTAATATCGAGGTCAAAATTACTTTTTAGTGATTCTGCCAATTTTTCAATAAATTCGTCTAGCAAGGTTTGTAGCTCAGCGTGGTGCTCTTTCGGTACTTTTTTTGGCTGCCACTCACCGTCAAGATCATAGAGACCAAATTTGTAGTGAGCTGTGCAGCCACTCTCTTCTACGGTGAGTTTGAACCACCAGCCCCAGAACTCTCGTTTATCTGGTTCTGCTTCAACGTCTAGACAGACACCCAAGCTATCAAAAAAATAGCAATTCTCTTCGGTTTTCAGCTTCCTCAAATAGGGGCCTAATGCTAAAAACGTAGACTGAAGACGACCTTGAGTAGGAACTTTAAAAGTTGTAGTCATAAGCACTTCCTTCCTTAGTTTTGCTAGTGTCTACAATTAAATTAACATATTTACAACAAGATAAAAGTCATTTTGTTCAAAAAAACCATAATTAACTCAACAATCTAATGCCTCTTTTACCCACGCCAAAGTCATATCAAGCGCTTCATCATAACCTGCATGTAGGGTTTTCGAGGATATCTCTACCGCTTCTCCTCCCTGACTATGACGAGCAACCACTTTGTTATCTTCTAAATTGGAAATTGGGTCCCCTTCAAGATTTAACGATAAAATCTTCACCGGTGCTTTTCTTCCTCTAAAGAAGCCTTGATTTTTTAATGACCATGCATTCATATGGGTCGCTAAGCTGTTTATATCTACTGAGCGCTTACCCACACGAGAAGCGATGACATCGAGGTACATCTTGGGTAACTGAGAGAGTTTTTTGGCATCAGAGTAGGCTTTATGAACCGGAGCGCCTAACGCCACACACGCTTTAATTTTGTTCTGCTCAATAAAGGAGAGACGTATTGCAACATTTCCGCCGAAACGGAAACCGACCACAGCGACATTAGTATCATCAACCCAAGGAACCTGTTTGAGGTGATTCAACACCGCTTGGTGTAAGCAGCTAGAATCTTCACTCAGTGGCCAATGACTGCTCAGCCCAACTGATGGCATATCTAACGTCAACATTGCCAATCCATTTGGCCCTAGATAATCTCGGAAAAAACGCCACATGTCGGTTTGCAAAGAGTCTAACCCCCCACTAACCATCACTACTGGTAGGGGGTTATCAGTATGAGGAAGGTGGAGGTTCGCCTTGATCATCTTGCCTTTATACGGCACTTCAATCACTTTTATGATATAGGAAGAGTGATCGATTGCGTCTTTATAAGCACGGTTTGCTAGCAGTTGCGCTTGATCAGCAAGCGCATCCCCTTTGAGGTGCGGGTACCCGGCAATGCTGAAATAGAGGCTCGCGGTAAACAGCGACTCAGCCGCCTCTTCACCTTGTTGCGTCTCCGCTAACTTTTTGTACTTCGTGGCCGCTTTTGTCCACTCATAAGCCCAGTTTCCAGTTCGATAACCGGGAACCGTATCCAGCATGAATGGTATGGTTCTCTCTTTATCAGATACTGCAATATGCGAGAGGATAAACTCCAGTTCTATAGGATCAACGCCCTGCCAGCTCCACTGAGGTCGTCTAAGATCTCGGTACCAACAGTTACTGGTGATTAACTCCATCCTCTGATCAAGAATCGTTTGACTACTCGGCAGATAATTGACGATAGTGGATGTTTCTGCTGTCTGTTTATTCTTTTTAAATAGAGCCGTGGATAAGTTCTGGCTATCAGAATCTGTCATTTAATACTCCGGAGGAAAACGGTCTAATACCTCAGGTGAGTATATCGCTTATTTCAGACAAAAAAAATGACCTCTATTGAAGAGGCCATTGATAAAACGAGTTAGGGTTCTTACCCTTTGCAGATAGGATCAACAAAGGTGACAGCCATATCCCATGGCTGCTCAATCCACGTCTCTTGAGGGATATCAACCACGTACTCATCCACCAAGTGTTTACCGGCAGGTTTTGCACATACTGTGATCAATTTACCTTTCGGGTACATTTCACGAAGTTTAATCGCTGTCTCACCGCTGTCGACTAAATCGTCAACAATCAAGAAGCCTTCACCATCGCCTTCAACCGCTTTAAGAACGGTCATATCACGTTGGTGGTCATGATCGTAGCTAGAGATACAAACCGTATCAACATAACGAATATTAAGCTCTCTTGCCAAAATTGCGGCTGGCACTAATCCACCACGGCTAACGGCAATAATCCCTTTCCACTGCTCTGCAGGAAGTTGACGCTCAGCTAGCTGTCGCGTATACGTCTGCATGTTATCCCAAGTAATTATAAACTTATTAGTCATTTTTCTGACAAACCTCTAAAGAGTAACTTTACTAAGTGCCCACTACATCATGAACGTAAATTTTAATGCAAAAACAATGGCCAATACCCAGACACTGATATGAACATCACGGCCTTTACCACTTAACAGTTTGATCACCGCGTAAGAGATAAAACCAAGAGCGATTCCATTAGCAATAGAGAAAGTTAGCGGCATTAACAAGCATACAACCACTACGGGTGCAGCCTCTGTTAAGTCTCTCCAATCAATACTGACTAAACCAGACATCATTAAAATGGCTACGTAAAATAGCGCACCTGCTGTTGCATACGCAGGAACCATACCTGCAAGTGGCGAGAAGAATAGAGCAAGTAGAAACAAAATGCCAACAACTACTGCAGTTAATCCTGTACGACCACCAGCAGAAACACCCGCAACACTCTCTATATATGAGGTGGTATTTGACGTTCCCAATAGTGCCCCAACAGAGGTCGCCGTACTATCTGCTAATAAGGCTCTGTTTAAACGAGGAATTTTTCCATCTTTACCCACTAAGTTCGCTTTTTGTGAAACCCCGACTAAGGTGCCAGCAGTATCAAATAGATCAACGAATAAAAAAGCAAAAATAACAGAAATTAGACCAACATCCAGTGCACCAGAGAAATCCAATTGTAAAAATGTCGGTGCAAGGCTTGGCGGCATTGACATAACGCCTGCATATTGAACATCACCAAAAATCAGCCCTAGTGCAGTCACCGCAATAATCGCAATCATGACTGCGGCTTTGAAACCACGATCAACTAACGCGATAGTGATAAAAAAGCCAACGGCAGCAAGAATCGGGTGAAGGTGTGTCACATCGCCCATAGAAACTAGCGTCGCTGGATTATCAACCACAATGCCTGCATTTTTCAGCGCTATCAACGCAAGAAAAAGGCCGATACCCGCTGAGATCCCGGTTCTAAGAGCCATTGGGATAGCGTTAATGATCCACTCACGAATCTTAAAAATACTCAGCAAGATAAAAAGCAAGCCCGAGATAAATACCGCAGCCAATGCCACTTGCCATGTATGCCCCATACCGAGTACCACAGTATAAGTAAAGAAGGCATTTAGCCCCATACCGGGTGCTTGAGCAATTGGGTAATTCGCCACGAGTCCCATAATGAAACAACCAATAGCTGCAGCTAAACAGGTAGCAACAAATACTGAGCCCCTGTCCATCCCTGCATCAGCAAGAATCGCCGGATTAACAAAAATGATGTACGCCATGGTTAAAAAGGTGGTTAACCCAGCAATCACTTCTGTACGAAAAGTGGTGTTATTGGCTTTCAGTTGAAATAGCTTTTCTAGCATTGTCTCGCTTCCTAGGGAAATTATACGGTTAAGTAAACGATTACGTAATCGATTGCGTGCAATTATAGTGATTAGACCTGTTAATATCTAGTTCTTATCACAAATATAATTGATAAAACTAATAGTTATATCAATGTTCAATGAGAGCTTATATTGCTGTTAGCGACGTATAGTGGGGAGATCAGCAGACAAAAAAAACCGCCAGTCTAATAGTAGACGGCGGTGAAAAAATAACACAAATGGTTATGAAGATTTATTTAGTAGCCAAAGCTAGTTGGGTACTTAAAATTACTGGTATAAATTGAACGGGTATTCCAGTAACTTGAAGAATTAGTGCCTTTCATAGCAATCTCCTAATCGTAATAAAAACAAAGTCGAATCAGATGATTCGGTCGTTCTCGGTTCCTTGGAGGCGATATTCGGACTCATCCTTTGAGCATTTATATACATTTGCCTGAAGCAGGTTGTATTATAGGATAAATATGATAC
>NZ_JAKJSQ010000053.1:0-28118 GCF_050337105.1 Aliivibrio kagoshimensis | reverse complement strand
GAATAAAACGGTGTAAGATAACACTTAATAGCAAAACGTATAATAATTATAACAATTCACTAGAAGTCGTACCTAGGCTAACATTTTTATTTAATTACGGTTAAAAACGCCAAGGAACTTAAAAAGAGGCAACTATGAGCATCATTCGTCAAGAAGACTTAATCAGCAGCGTCGCTGATGCACTTCAATACATCTCGTTTTATCATCCACTTGATTTTATACAGGCTTTAGAAAAAGCTTACAACAAGGAGCAGAGCCAAGCTGCTAAAGATGCGATCGCGCAAATTCTTATCAACTCCAGAATGTCAGCAGAGGGGCGTCGTCCTATCTGCCAAGACACCGGCATTGTAACGTGTTTTGTTAAAATTGGTATGAATGTGCAATGGGAAAGTGATCTCACTGTGCAACAGATGGTTGATGAAGGCGTACGTCAAGCTTATACAAACCCGGATAACCCATTACGAGCTTCTGTAGTTGCGGATCCTGCGGGTCGTCGAATAAATACCAAAGATAATTCACCCGCGGTGGTGCATATCGACATGGTACCAGGCGATCAGGTCGAGATTCAGATTGCTGCAAAAGGCGGTGGTTCTGAAAACAAAACCAAAATGGTCATGCTAAATCCATCCGATGATGTGGCTGAGTGGGTAGAGAAAACTCTGCCACTAATGGGAGCGGGCTGGTGTCCACCGGGTATGCTTGGGATAGGTATTGGTGGTACGGCTGAAAAAGCGGCAGTGCTAGCCAAAGAGTCCTTAATGGAACATATTGATATCAATGAACTGATGGCGCGTGGCCCTCAAAATGCTGAAGAGGAGATGCGTTTAGATATTTTTGAACGTGTTAATGATTTGGGTATAGGGGCGCAAGGCCTTGGTGGGTTAACCACCGTTTTAGATGTGAAAATAAAAACGGCGCCCACTCATGCCGCGTCAAAACCGGTTTGTATGATTCCAAATTGCGCAGCAACCAGACACGTACATTTTACGCTTGATGGTTCAGGTCCAGCGACACTGACGCCACCGAAACTTGAAGAGTGGCCAGAAGTCACATGGGAAGTGGGTGATAATGTTCGTCGAGTGAATCTCGATGAGATATCTAAAGCTGATGTACAAGAGTGGAAGACCGGCGAAACGGTACTCTTATCTGGCAAAATCCTGACTGGACGAGATGCCGCTCACAAACGAATACAAGGTATGATAGAGCGTGGTGAAGGGCTTCCTGATGGGGTCGATTTTGCTAACCGCTTTATCTATTACGTTGGCCCAGTAGATGCTGTCGGTGATGAAGTCGTAGGACCGGCTGGACCTACAACCTCAACGCGAATGGATAAATTTACCGACTTGATGTTGGGTGAGCTTGGATTAACAGGCATGATCGGTAAAGCTGAGCGAGGTCCAGAAACCGTTGAATCGATTAAACAGAATAAAGCAGTTTATCTGATGGCTGTTGGTGGGGCTGCATATCTAGTTTCAAAAGCGATTAAAACAGCTCGAGTTGTGGCGTTTGAAGATCTCGGTATGGAAGCTATCTATGAATTTGATGTGGTTGATATGCCAGTGACTGTTGCGGTAGATGCATCTGGCGCCAATGCCCACCAAATTGGCCCTGATACCTGGAAAGTAAAAATCGCTGAAATGAAAAAATAGAGCAATAAATCATCATATTTATTGGTTAGATAATAAAGGAGAGCTAATAGGCTCTCTTTTTTTTTAATATATTGAATTTATGCACGTTAATTGTGGTTATAGTGTTCATTTTGAACTATTTTAAGTGTAGCCATGTTGATATCAAACAATAGAGTAAGCCATATGCATCACAGTACTTTCCAAGGGACATGATAAGATGAAGTTAAATAAAGTGATATTGATACTACTCTGTACAGGATTGCTGTGGGGATGTGGTAAAAAAGAAGTTGTCATTCCTGAACCTGACTCTCGTCCAGCAAAGCTGTTCACTGTCTCTGTCGGCCAACATTCCACTACACGTACTTTCCCCGCATTAGTTGAAGCAGGCGATAAAGCGATCTTAGCATTTAGAGTTCCAGGTCAACTATATAAAGTGAATATCAAGTCTGGACAACATGTCTCTAAGGGGGAAGTGTTAGCTGAACTCAATCCGGATGAGTTCACATTACTTTATAAACAAGCCAAAGCACGATACCAATTGATATTTGTACAGTATGAGCGAATGGAGAAACTGAGAAAAGACCAAGTTATCTCAGAGCAAGATTTCGATACTGCTAAGGCCGCGTTAAGTGAGTCTAAATCGATGCTCGATCAGGCAAAGGCTAATCTTGATTATACTCAGTTAATTGCGCCATATGACGGAGATATTTCGTTAATGCTCATCGACAATCACGAATTTGTCGCAGCGAAGCAAAATGCTATGCATATTCAAACAAATGACATTTTAAGCATTGTTTTCCAGCTGCCTGATAATCTTTTTCATCGCTTTGCATTTAGTGATGACATTACTGCTGAGGTGATTTTTGATGCATTCCCTGGTAAACGGTTTGAGGTTGAATTTCAAGAGATCGATACAGAAGCCGATGTGAAAACAGCAAGTTATAAAGTGACCATGGTTATGGAACGCCCTGAAACCTTAGGTGTTCTCCCTGGGATGTCGGCACAAATACATGCATTAGTACCACGGGGGAAAAATAGTAAAATTCCTTCCACAGCCATCATTAATGATGAACAGGGAACTTGGGTATGGAAAGTGAATTCAGATAATCGAGTGGAAAGAATCAAAGTAGACATCGATAAGCATCACCAGATCACTGGCGGCTTAAATGACGGAGACAAAATAGTGATGACTGGCGTGTCTGGGTTAGTCGATAATATGCAAATTCATGAGTGGATCAAAGAGAGAGGGTTGTAATATGAGAACTCAACATATCATGACCCTTTTATTCGCCATTGTTGTTACTGGCTGCGGTCAAGCCCCAGAGCAAAAAGAACTGACAGTCCCGATTGTAAAGACAATAACGATTGATGACAGTGCCCCATTAGGGAAAATATACTTTCCGGCTGTTGCTGCTGCCGCTGACCGTGCACAATTAAGCTTCAGGGTTTCAGGAGAGATAAATGAACTTAACGTCAAAGCGGGTGACTTTGTCTCTAAGGGCGATGTTATTGCTGCGTTAGATCCTAATGATTACAAATTAGCTGTTGACAACTCTCGAGCACGATTTAGTGCCGCAGATACAAAATATGTCCGTTCAAAAAAGCTGGTGACAAAAGGGTTGCTTGCAAAATCTCAATTTGATGAATTAGCAGCTGAGCGTCAGATTGCGTTAGCGGAACTTGAGATCGCTAAATTGAACTTAAGCTTTACCGAGTTAAAGGCGCCGATGGATGGCATTATTTCTCGTGTTTCAGTTGAGCAATTTGAGAATATTCAGGTTGCTCAACAAATTGTGAATATTCATAACAAAGATAGTGTGGATATTACCATTCAGGTACCTGATAAACTCTATTCAAAACACCCTAATACAGTCGGAGTTGAAGATGTAGTGGCGTTAGTCATTACTGATGATGGAGAGTCATATCCAGCAAGAATTAAAGAATTTACGATGGAGCCAGATCCTGATCTTGGTTCGTTTTTGATGACACTCACTATGCCAATGCCTGAAGATAAATTCATTTTAGATGGAATGGCCGTTGATGTTACAGCAGACAATAGTGATATGAAAATATTGCAAAATCGTGGTTTTACCTTACCGGTAGAAGCGCTATTTAATGGTGATGGCGATGAACTACTAAAAAGTGAAAAATATGTGTGGTTGGTTGATGATAACAGCGTGGCGCATAAGACTCGAGTGGTAACCGAAAAGATGAATAGCGATGGGATCCGAGTTTTGGAGGGTATTAAAATTGGCGACCGTGTCGTTACAGCAGGCCTTGCTGTTTTGCAAGATGGATTAAAAGTATCACAACTCACTTCGGAGGCTAAATAATGAAGCAGGGAATTGCCGCATACTTTATTAACAATAAAGTTATTAGTTGGATGCTTACACTCATATTCATTATTGGAGGTACTTCCGCTTTCTTTGAACTTGGCCGTTTGGAAGATCCTGCTTTTACCATTAAAGATGCCATGGTTGTTACCAACTATCCTGGGGCGACACCGGTTCAAGTTGAAGAGGAGGTTACTTATCCACTTGAAAAAGCGATTCAACAGCTAAGTTATGTGGATGAAGTCAATTCAATTTCAAGTCGAGGTTTATCTCAAATAACCGTCACAATGAAAAATAACTATGGGCCAGATGACCTTCCACAAATCTGGGATGAATTGCGCCGCAAAGTAAGCGATCTACAGGGGCAACTTCCTCCAGGGGTTTCAACGCCACAAGTCATTGATGATTTCGGGGATGTATATGGAATCATGTTAGCCATTACTGGGGAAGGATACTCTTACAAAGAGTTACTCGATTATGTTGATTACATGAGACGAGAACTCGAACTCGTTAACGGAGTCAGTAAAGTATCCGTATCCGGTGCCCAGCAAGAGCAAGTGTTCATTGAAATATCAATGAAGCGATTGAGCAGCTTGGGGCTAGCGCCAACAACTATCTATAACTTGCTCTCTACTCAAAATGTGGTTTCAAGTGCTGGTGCAGTTAAAATTGGTAGTGAATATATTCAAATACATCCCACTGGTGAGTTTACGAATGTTGACCAGCTTGGTGACCTGATTATTACTGAAGGCGGAGCTCAAGGTCTCATCTACCTAAAAGATGTCGCGAATATCACACGTGACTATGTGGAAGTACCAAATAACATCATTAACTTTAAAGGTAATGTTGCTCTTAATATGGGTGTTTCATTTAGTGATGGTGTGAACGTAGTTGAAATTGGTAAGTTGGTTGACTATCGTATTGCAGAATTGAAAGGTCAACAACCGATTGGTATAGAAATAGGAGAGATCTACAGCCAGCCTAAAGAGGTAGAAAAGTCAGTAAGTAGCTTTGTGATCAGCTTAGCTCAAGCCGTCGCCATTGTTATTATTGTATTACTGTTTTTTATGGGCATACGCTCTGGCCTTCTTATCGGGTTAATATTATTAGTGACGGTATTGGGTACATTTGTATTCATGAAGTACTATCAAATTGACTTACAACGTATCTCACTAGGGGCTTTAGTTATCGCTTTAGGTATGCTGGTGGACAACGCTATCGTAGTTGTCGAAGGAATACTGATAGGTATGCAAAAAGGGCGAACACGACTTCAAGCTGCTGGGGATATCGTGACTCAAACTAAATGGCCTTTACTGGGTGCTACGGTGATTGCAGTAACAGCGTTTGCTCCAATTGGTTTGTCAGCAGATGCGACAGGCGAATATTGCGGCACCTTATTTACTGTTCTGCTTATCTCACTGATGCTGAGTTGGTTTACCGCTATTTCGTTAACACCCTTTTTTGCTTCACTGTTTTTTAAAGAGCAGACAGGTACTTTGTCTGGGAGTGACGAAGAGAACAATCCGTATAACGGTATGCTGTTTGTGGTATATCAGAAGTTCCTGATGTTATGTATGAAGCGTTCTTGGCTTACAGTCGTTTTATTATTGGTCGCACTTGGCGCAAGTATTGTCGGTTTTGGTCAAGTAAAACAGGCTTTCTTCCCATCATCTACGACACCGATGTTTATGGTCGATGTATGGATGCCAGAAGGAACGGATATCCGAAGCACCAATACCAAATTAAAGGCGCTGGAGAGCTGGTTATTAGACCGTGATGAGGTAGAGCATGTAACAACTACTGCAGGTAAAGGCTTACAGCGTTTTATGCTTACCTATGCCCCTGAAAAAAGTTACGCCGCTTATGGTGAGATTATTACTCGAGTGAAAAACTATGAAGAACTCGGAGCATTAATGAGCAGTTTTAGGGAACATATGCAAATGACGTTCCCTGAAATCCAGTTTAAGCTTAAACTCATTGAATTAGGTCCCGGTGGAGGGGCGAAAGTTGAAGCTCGTGTCGTCGGGTCTGATCCAACTATTTTAAGAGGATTAGCTTCTCAAATATCTGAGATCATGAGAGAAGATATTGGTGCTACCAATGTTAGACACAATTGGCGTGAAAGAACCAAAATATTGACACCTGACTTTAATGAGAGTCAAGCGAGACGATATGGTATTACCAAATCAGATGTTGATGAGTTACTTGAGATGGCTTTCTCTGGTAAAGCAGTCGGTGTCTATCGCGATGGAACCACGTTAATGCCAATCATGGCACGTTTGCCAGAAGAGGAACGCGTTGATATTAATAGTATAGAAGGGATGAAAATTTGGAGCCCAGCACTTTCAACATTTATTCCTCTACAACAAGTTATTCTAGATTATGACGTGATATGGGAAGATCCATTAATTGTGCGTAAAAACCGTAAACGTATGCTAACTGTTATGGCTGACCAAGATCTTTTGGGTGAAGAGACGGCTGCCACCCTGCAAAAGCGATTACAACCTAAAATTGAAGCGATTGATTTCCCCCCTGGTTACTCACTAGAGTGGGGTGGAGAGTACGAGTCTTCACGCGATGCACAAGAATCGCTCTTTCAAACAATGCCATTGGGCTATCTGTTTATGTTCTTAATTACTGTCTTTCTATTTAATTCAGTCAAGGAGCCATTGATTGTATGGTTAACTGTGCCACTGGCATTGATTGGAGTGACGTCAGGGCTGTTGTTGTTTGATACACCGTTCGGTTTTATGGCACTACTCGGCTTTTTAAGTTTGACAGGTATGCTACTAAAAAATGGGATTGTGTTACTGGACCAAATTGAGATCGAAATGCGGACAGGAAAAGACCCATACAAAGCGATTATCGATGCGGCATTAAGCCGGGTAAGACCGGTTTGTATGGCGGCAGTAACAACAATTTTAGGGATGATTCCGCTGCTACCTGATACCTTCTTTAAACCAATGGCAGTAACGATTATGTTTGGATTAGGTTTTGCAACGGTGCTGACTCTGATTGTGGTGCCCGTTCTGTATCGTATGTTCCATAAGATAAAGATCACTCACGCCTAATAGTGGGATTGATATCGGAGATAATATGAAAAAGAGCAGCTTTAGCTGCTCTTTTTTATGGTTAGGAGTGAATTAGAGGGTGAAGCGATGAACAAGCTCATTTTGTTGATTGGCTTGATGATTTAAACGGAGGCTTATTCCAGATATCTTATTCATTGCTTCATAATTTAAATCCGCAATATGGCTGATCTCTTCTAAATTTTGAGCAATGTCTGAACTCGTCACACTCTGTTCGTCGGCAGCTTGAGATATATGACTGCTCAGATGGCTAATTTCTATGATTAAAGATTGAATCTCTTCCATTGAGTGGTTGGCATTGGAGGCTTGTGTGACACTCTGCGACATCTCATTAACGCAGCTCTGAATAACGCTGCTGGTGATTTTTGAACTGGTTTGAAGGCTATGGATCATCGATTCAATTTCAGACGTTGAGTTGGCGGTCTTTTGAGCCAAGACTCTGACCTCGTCTGCAACGACAGCAAAGCCTCGACCTTGTTCTCCTGCACGAGCGGCTTCAATGGCCGCGTTCAGTGCCAATAGATTGGTCTGTTCGGCTATACTCCTGATGACATCGAGAATTGAGCCAATGTCGCTACTCACTTGTTGCAACACATTAACCGCATCTACAGACTCATCTAATCGGGTAGAGAGTTGGCTGATCGTTGCAATATTAGCACTCATGATCTGTCGGCCCGAATCGGCAGCCTTTTCAACCGCCTTGACTTTATCGAGTGAGTGCTGAGAGCTATGGGCAATTTCGGTGACTGAGTGTTGCATTTGTGTCATCGCAGTGGCGGCAAGTGTCGTTTTTTCACGTTGTTCATCGAGACGTTGATTTGCTTTCTCTGTAATGGTTGTATTGGTGGATGAAACATCAATTAATTGGTCAGAACCTGCATTTATATCATTGAGAATACGTTGTAAGTGATCAGATAGTGTATTGATATGAATTGCGATTTTTGTGAATTCTGACTTCTTTTTTGTTTCAATTCGTCTGGTCATATCGCCGTTAGTTAGGTCTTCAAGAGCACGCAATATTCCTGTGATTGGTGATCGGACGCTATGAGCAAGGTGATAGCCAATTGCAATGGCAAACAGAGAGACGACGAGTCCAAGCGCAAATGCTCGCAGGGTTGCTTGTTCGTAAATACGATCTGCTTGAGATAAGCTCTCTGACATGGTTTGATTAGCAACTGCATTGAAGCTGCCTAGGAGCTGGAGAGCTTCGTTAATATCGGCTGCTAAGCTTGCAATATTGGCATAAAGTAGGTTTTGAGCTTCTAGATAATCGGCGTGAGCATTCAATACTCCACCTTTTTTACCCACATCTAATGCAAACTTTTCAACGGTCTTATCAAAGATAGGTTTTAATTCAGGAAGCTGCGAAACGAGAGAGCGATATGCGTAACGTAATTGAGTTACTGCTCGTTTGTTATTCTTAACTGCCTGTTTAACACTGATCAGGTCACTGCTTGCCAGTGCATCTGAGGTGACATCTTCCGCGTCTTTAAGTTTGGCAAAATAACTTTTTGCCATGAATTTTACTGCAACATTATCTTGCTTCTCAATGTACTCCTTCATTTGGATTTTTAATTGGGTATGAAGTTGCTGAAATTGACGAGAAGCGGTTTGAACATTGTCACTGGCTAGGAGCAGTCGTTGATAATTCTCCATTGCTATTTGGGCCTGTTCAACATAGCGTTGCTCGATGGTATTCAGGAGGGTGACTTTGTCGTTGAGCACCTCATTACCGATAGTGATAGTTTGTAACTGCATGAAAGAGGAGAGGTATTGCTGTTGGGCGTCAATAAAGCTGTCTCGATGTGATGACATTCTTGAGGGATCTCGGCTGGTTAAAAAATCTTTGAATGCTTTGTCAGTGGCCAACAATTTTACGGTGGTTTGATTTGATATTGTCACTAAAGGGAACGAAGTGCTCGTGACTGTCTGTAATTGATTATTAATGTGTTTTGTACCACTGAGCATTATTGCGACCGTTGCAATAAACAGACAAACGATCAGTGCAAAGCCTGCATACATTCTGACGATGACTGAATTAACCATATCCATGTAACCTCCTGATTTATATATAAATCGGTCTGTACAACAAATCCTTTTGGTATTACAGACTCTACCCTCACTTAATTCACGTCGTAAATTAAGTGAGGTTAGAGTACGTCAATTGATGATTTTATAAATATATATTGCTCAAGTTGTGATCTTTATTTACCCAATCTACCTATTTTGTTCATTTTGGTCGTAAAGTGGTGCGGAATTGTACAGTTGTCAAATAGGTCGTTATGCAATTAAATTCAAAGAGGTTTAGTTTTGATTGAGTTTGTTTTACGCCTATCGCATACTGAGTTCATTGATGCAATTAATTGGAGTTAACATTCATGGCGGAAGAAACCATTTTCAGAAAAATCATCGACAAAGAGATCCCAGCAGATATTTTATATCAAGATGATAAAGTGACGGCGTTTCGAGATATTAATCCACGTGCGCCTAGCCATATTCTGATCATTCCGAATAAGTTGATCCCAACAACGAATGATATTATGGAAGAGGATGAGCTGATTATGGGGCGTCTATTTACCGTCGCTAAGAAAATAGCAAAAGAGGAGGGGATTGCTGAAAGTGGTTATCGTCTGATCTTTAACTGTAATCCAGATGGCGGACAAGAGGTGTACCATATTCATATGCACCTACTCGGCGGCAGAGCGTTAGGCCCAATGGTCATCAGCTAGATTGAAACAATGAAGCTTTAAGTGATAGGTTAAAGCTTCTTCATTTACCTCTGGTTACAACTGTTTTTCTATGTGTTCAAAAACAAACTCAGCAATCCAAGGTTGGGCGATTGCTTTTGGGTGTAAGCCATCTTTTTTCATCCACTCTGGTTTAACAATTACCTGCTCTAGAAAAAAAGGCACAATAGGCGCAGCGTAGGTATCGCTGAGTTCTGGGTAGATTGAACGGAATGCTTTGCTATAACGTTTACCATAATTTGGTGGTACTTCAATCTGCATTAACAGCGGTTTTGCACCAGCTTGATTGATGGTATCTAAAATATCGCTGAGATTCTTTTTGACCGTTGCTGTATGAAACCCCCTTAACCCATCGTTTGCCCCAAGTTCAACTATCACGTATTGTGGATTATGCTGTGCTAACAGTTTAGGCAACCGTGCTAAGCCATTACCTGTGGTATCACCTGAAATACTGCCGTTGACCACTTGAATCTTATGGCCACGGTTATGCAAAATAAGTTCAAGTAGGCTTGGCCAACTCTGTTCAATAGGCATTTGATAACCAGCGCTCAAACTGTCACCCAGTACCAATAAGGTTTTACTGTGTACAGAAAATGAGAGCAGAAAAATTACACATAATGAAAGGAATCGGTTCATGTCTACGTCCGTGATTAAAGCGATATCGGTATCTAAAACGGTGGCAACAGCCTCGTCAACTCTCTCTATATTGCAGGATATTTCGCTGCAGGTCGAGCAGGGAGAAACAATTGCCTTGGTTGGTGTGTCCGGTGCAGGAAAATCGACGCTAATGACCCTGTTAGCGGGTTTAGATGTACCCACTGAAGGCCAAATAGAACTACTTGGCGAACCTATTTCCGATTTGGACGATGAACAACGGGCAAAAATCAGAAGTGACTCCATTGGGTTTGTTTTCCAAAGTTTCCTACTCATACCCTCACTAAATGCGGTGGAAAATGTGCTATTACCTAGCTTAATTAAAGGTGATAATGGGGATTTGCCACGTGCTAATCAACTGCTTGATTTGGTCGGACTGTCAGGAAGAGCGCAACACTTACCGACACAACTTTCAGGAGGCGAGCAGCAACGTGTTGCGTTGGCCCGAGCATTTATGACCAACCCTAAAATACTGTTTGCCGATGAACCGACAGGTAATTTAGATCAGCATACAGCGGCCACTATTACTGACTTACTTTTTGAATTGAATAAAGAGCATGGAACGACCTTAGTACTGGTCACTCACGATCCTCAGCTTGCACAACGCTGTGATAAAACCTTTCGAATTCATGGTGGTATGTTGGAGGCGTCATGAGTGAAAAACAACCTAACTTGCTTTTGAAATGGAGCTGGCGTGAGTTATGGCAAGGTCAGCTATGGCCTGTTGCCGTCGCATTAACCCTTATTATCGCTTGTGTTTTTGCGCTAGCCGCTTTAGTGGTTAGAGTCGAAAAGATCATGACTGACCAAGGACGGACGGCGTTGGCTGCTGATCTTGTGCTGGTGTCAGCCAATCCCATCGAACCAATTCTGTTAGACAATGCCAATGTGCTTGGCTTAACCACGTCACTGCAAACTCGCTTTTCTACTATGTCATTCAGCGATGAGCAAATGCAGTTAGTGAGTGTCAAAGCTGTCGAGTCTACGTATCCGCTTCGAGGCCAACTAAAGCTATCTTCCGTTGATGCTACGCGAGGTTCTGTAAAAGCCGGGGAGCTGTGGTTATCTGAACGGTTATTTTCTCTACTTGAAGTGAAACAAGGCGATCAAGTGGCGATTGGTGATGCCGAATTGCTGGTTTCAGGGGTTATCAAAGAGGACCCTGAGCTGTCGTTTAACCCTTTTAGTCAAATGCCAGCAGTTTTGATCAGTGCCGATGATATTCCTCTGACGGGCGCAGTCCAACTTGGTGGCAGGGTAACATATCGTGTCTACTTCAGTGGCAGTGACACGGCTCTGAAACAACTAAGAGATGGCGTAACATTGAGTGCTGGACAACGTTGGTTAAGTGAATCAACACAAGGGCGGACGGGGGAACTAATTGACCGTGCTAGGCAATACCTCTCATTAACTCTTATCTTAGTGATATTTATGGCAACCGCTACGTTAGTACTGACCTGCCAACACTACACTAACACACGCATTGAAAGTGTGGCTATGATGAAAAGCCTGGGAGCGAGCAAGCAGTGGTTGTGGCTTTGGTTGGCAAGACAGTTGTTGATGTTATTCACTTTATCAACTCTAGTTGGCGTCTCGTTAGGGTGGGGACTTGAGTGGTTGCTGCGCCTGCCACTAGGAGATATTTTACCTGATCCGTTACCTGAGATGGGTTATTCACCTCTGCTTGTCAGTGTGTTAGTTGCACTATTGGTTGCTATCCCTGGAGTCGGTATTTCGATTAATCGCTTGATTGAAACCCCGGCCATTGCTGTTTTTCAAGCGCAAATGTCATGGCGCACACCGAGAAAATCACTACTTCTACTGTTATTGCCTGTTACTGCAACCTTATTTTGGTTCGGTGACAATAAGTTCATGTGGTTAACGGTCTCTGGATTGGTGGTTGTTCTGATTGTGTTAGCCCTGTTGGGTCTGTTGGTCGTCACTCTACTTCGTAAAAAACGCTGGGGACCAGCCCTAACATTAGCACTCAGTAGAATTGGTCGTAGTCCCCTCAATACAGGCGCACAACTAGCGGCACTCACTAGTTCACTGCTGCTACTTTCAGTCATTTGGCTATTACGCACCGATCTATTAGCGGATTGGCAACAAACACTGCCAGCGGACTCTCCTAATGTGTTTGCTATTAATATTGCTCCAGAGCAACAGTCAGATTATATGGCTCAGTTGGATCGAGATAACATTCCACGGTCAGAAGGTTACCCGGTTATTCGAGGGCGCATTGTTTCAATTAATGATCGGCTATTAAACAGCGCTCAAGACCAAGGAGAACAAGAGACAAAAGACAAAGATGAGTCACTGCGTCGTGAGCTTAACTTTACCTGGCGCGAATCTATCCCAATTCATAACCAGTTGCTTGAAGGTGAATGGCAAGAGAGTCAGAGTGTCTCTGTTGAACAAGGTATTGCACAAAGGTTGGGAATTTCATTAGGTGATAGTCTGTTATTCAGTGTTAATAGCCAAATGTTTAGTGCCAAGGTAAGCAGCATTCGGCATGTCGAGTGGCGAAACATGCGTCCAAATTTTTACTTCATTTTCTCACCCGATGTCTTGAAAGAGCTGCCGGTAACTTGGTTACTAAGTTTTCGTATTGAAGCGGATCAAAACGAGGTAGTGAATCAGCTAGCACGTGACTATCCAACCGTGAGCCTATTGGATCTAAGAACCATGGCTGGTCGGATACAACTATTGCTGCAGCAAGTGTCACAATCACTATCTGTGTTGGCCTCTTTGGGGGTCGTTAGTGGCATGTTGTTGGTTTTAACACTATTAAGGTTAAGTGTTTCACAGCGACAACAAGAGATAAAACTTTATCGAACGTTAGGAGCCAGTAGAAAACGAATTGCCGCCACCATCTGGGCAGAGTATGGTCTGATGGCAGTGATTGCTGGAGTTATGGCAACAATTGGAGCAGAAGCTATTGTCGCTAGTTTAATAAAGTGGGGCTTTGAAATGCCCGTACAGCTGCACCCAACCTTATGGGTATCGCTGCCACTGATTGCCATTGTATTGGTTCTTCTCATTATCAGTAGTATGTTAAAAACCTTATTACAAACCTTACGTGGATAATGGGTGGTAAGTTAAGCAAGAGTCAGTAAAATAGCCGAAAATTATTTGAACAAAATATGGAATGCCATTTTGCAGACTCTTGAGCAGCTAACCACAGGTCAACTCAGCCAGGTTACACAGTTACAACTCAGCGAAGGATTGACTGAGTTCCCCCTTGAGATCTTAGAGCTGGCCGATACGTTAGAAGTGCTTGACCTCTCCAACAATCAACTGAGTACGCTACCGGATGAATTTAGTCGTTTGGTTAACCTTAAGATTGTGTTTATGTCGAACAACCTTTTTGACATCTTACCGGAAGTGTTAGGACGCTGTCCTAAACTGGAGATGGTCGGTTTTAAATCTAATACTATTACTACGGTACCTGAAGATTCACTTCCTCTGAATCTACGTTGGTTAATTTTAACCGATAATAACATCGAACAGATGCCCGACTCGTTAGGTGAGCGTCCAAGGCTACAGAAATTAGCACTAGCGGGTAATCAGTTGTCCTCATTACCTACTACCCTAGCTCAAAGCCATAATTTGCAGCTGTTGCGAATTTCGGCAAACCAGTTAATTGAGTTTCCACACCAATTGCTTGACCTGCCTAAGTTGGCTTGGTTAGCTTTTTCGGGTAACCCTTTTTGCCAAGCCTATTCCGATACGAACAGTGTGCCACTTGTGAGCGCCTCTGAGTTAACCTTATTGAATGTATTAGGGAAGGGGGCCTCAGGTGTTATCTCTAAAGCCATATGGACCCATGAAGAACATGCGTTTCCAAAAGAGGTTGCCGTTAAGGTATTTAAAGGGGACGTTACCAGTGATGGTTACCCTGAAGATGAATTACAGTGTTGTTTAGCGGTGGGTGAACACCCTAATTTGGTGAAATCCATTGCTACGATCAACGAGCAAGGTCACTCTGCACTAGTCATGAAACTGATTCCTGAACAGTATGGTAATTTGGCGATGCCGCCTAGCTTAGTCAGTTGCACGAGAGACACCTTTGCGGATGATTTTGTGTTGCCCGTGAGTGATATCGTATCGTTGGTTGAGCAGATGTCTGATGTTCTGTTCCATTTGCACGCTAAACAGGTTAGTCATGGGGATCTTTATGCCCACAATGTGCTGTTTGATGACCAAGCCAATTTGCTGCTTGGAGATTTTGGTGCTTCATCAAGTTATGGGCATTTAGAGGATGGACTGCAACAGAAAATAGAACGGATCGAACTGCGCGCCTTTGGTTACTTTATTGATGATCTTCTTGGTGTCTGTGACGTTGAAGATCAAGACAGCAGTGAGTTTATTCAGTTGCAACATTTGGCTTACCTAAATACCCACCCTTCGATGAGTTAGCTAAATTATAGGTGAACATGATGAAATCAAGGATTGTTGGCTATCATAAAGATGAAGAACAGCACTGGGTCGCTCAACTTGAGTGCGGTCATTTTCAACATGTTCGCCATGATCCACCATGGACTATTCGTGAATGGGTCATGACTGAGAGCGGGCGTAATGCGATGTTAGAAAGTGAATTAAACTGTGTGAAGTGCGATAGAAGTGAACCAAAAGATACGATCTAGACGATAGTTATTTGATATAAACTGAAATATGCGACATTTTATACTGCGCATTAATATATTTTATGCAAAAATGAAAAAAATCAATGATAACTCGTAGAGGTAACCCGAATGACAATAGGTGTAGGTGGCTCAACGGCGCCACAGGAACTTGCAAAATTAAATGACATGACGGGCGATATAGACGCCATCACGCATGAAGAGTTTGTGGCTCGCATTACAAAAGCTCAGCAGATAATGCAAGCAGAGGGAATCGAAGCAATTTATGTGAATGCCGGCACTAACCTCTACTACTTTACTGGTATTCGTTGGGGCGTGGGTGAGCGTATGGTTGGTGCCATTATTCCGGCCAAAGGAAACGTGGAATTCATAGCCCCAAATTTCGAGCTTGATACGTTGCTTGGCTTCATGAATGTCGAAGGAAAGATCAATACTTGGCATGAAGATGAAAACCCTTCAGAGCTGATTAATGTCATGCTAAAAGAGATGGGCATTACTAGTGGTACAATTGGTATCGATGAATCTACCGCTTTTTTTATGTTTGATGGTATTCGTCAGGCGGCACCACAATTTAACTACATTGATGCCAAAGTCGTTACGGCAGGCTGCCGTACATGTAAATCAAATAGTGAAATTGCACTGTTACAACGTGCCAAAGATATGACCATGGAAGTACACAAAGCCGCTGCGCGTATTTTGCGTGAAGGTATATCAGTAAAAGAGGTGGAAGATTTTATCCATGAGGCACATATCAAAGTGGGGGCGCCTGCGGGTTCTTATTTTTGTATTGTGTTGTTTGGTGAAGATAGTGCGTACCCTCATGGTGTTAAATCACCAAAAGATCTAACGGTAAATGATACGGTATTGATTGATACAGGTTGTCAGTTACATGGTTACAACTCTGACATTACTCGCACCTATGTATTTGGTGAAGCGAGCGATCGTCAACGTCAAGTGTGGAACAGTGAAAAAGCTGCCCAAGCAGCCGCATTCGATGCTGCGCAACTTGGCCAAACGTGTGCCAGTGTTGATAAAGCCGCTCGAGTGGTACTTGAAAAAGACGGTTATGGGCCAGGTTATGATATACCAGGTTTGCCACACCGAACAGGTCATGGCGTTGGTTTAGATATCCATGAGTGGCCATATTTAGTGCTTAACGATCAAACCCCTTTAGCTGTGGGTATGTGTTTTAGCAATGAACCTATGCTTTGTGTACCGGGTGAGTTTGGTGTTCGTTTAGAAGATCATTTTTACATGGGAGAAACCGGACCAGTTTGGTTTACTGAGCCGTCACATTCAATTGATGATCCATTTGGTTACGAAAAATAAGTTAATAAACACCTGAACTCGGTGGCGATTTACGTGTCTACGAATTATCCTGTTAATTCGTATGACACGTAAATTGATGTATAATAAAGCCCCCGACAGAGTAAGGTTTTACTAGGTGTCTGACATTAAGCAATTAAAAACCACAATTCTTGCCCTAAAGCAGAGACATATAATACAAAAAACGACGATTGTAGTAATGACTGCTTTTTTGGCGGCTTGCGGCAATCTATCTGCTGGAAATCTCTTTAGCCACTACTCGTCACAACACCATGATGTCTATCAGTTAGTCAAAATTGGTCAATATCAACAAGCTCTTGATGGACAACAGACTGATTTTGCCGGGGTGATTCTTGACAATTTTGAGCTCGGCCGAGTGAGTTTTTTAGCTGAGCAGTACCCTCAGAGCCTTGGTGCGTTTGAGCAGAGTGATCTTGCTATCAAAGAGCAGCAACGCCAAGCGACCTTATCGTTGTCGCAAGGAGTCAATTCAGCAGGCTCATTATTAACCAATGACAACATGATCAATTATGAACCTGCAGATTATGAATTGGGCTTTCTACATCTTTATATGTCACTTAACTATCTGAAAAAAAATGATTTGAGTGGAGCATTAGTTGAGGTTAGACGAGCAAACCAAGTTCAAGAACAGGCAAAAAAATCTCGTGAAAGTGAGCTACAGTCAGCAGAGCAATCGGCAAAGAAAAAAGGAATATCACCCAATGTTGGTGCAGTATTGGCTCGCTACCCTGATGGCGGCGAAAAACTGGCTGAAGTCCAAAATGGATATCTCTTTTATTACTCTGGGTTGTTATACGAAACAAGCAACAGCTTAAATAATGCGTATGTTGATTACCGTCGTGCATTAGCGGTTTCTCCGAATAATCAAGCCGTTATCGATGCCACCATGCGAACGGCAAAAAAACTGGGTATGTCGAATGATTTGAGACTGTTGGAACAGCAGTATGGTAATCCAGTATCGTTAGGAAAAAATCAATCAAGGGTGATCATCATTGATGAACAGGGTACGGTTGAAGCATTAAAAGGGTGGAAACAACCATTACCCATGTATGATAGTCGTGGCAATACTGCTATATATAACTTAGCACTGCCGGTTTACCCTAAAGTCACCAAAACAACCTATACCCCTCTATTAATCAATGGGGAAAACGTAGAAAGTAACGCTGTGGTTGATATTAACGGTATGGCAAAAAATAACCTTAATGAGCGACTCCCTGCTATCGTGATTAGACAAGGGTTACGCATTTATGCAAAAGATAGCCTGCGTAAACAAACACGCGGCTCATCAAATGAAGAAATTGGTAATCTTCTGATCAATGTATTTAATACGTTATCAGAACAACCGGATACAAGAAGTTGGCAGTCGTTGCCAGCACAGGTTTCTGTTGCATCGATGGAAATGGATGCAGGAGCGCAGACAATCAGTTATGCAGGTAAAGAGCTTACCTTTACCGTAGCGGCAGGACATACCGCACTGGTGTGGATGTCTAGACAGGGTTCTTCGGTGACATGGTGGCACAAACAGCTAGGAGAGATGTAATGAAATGGTTTATCGCTTTACTATTATCAATCACATTAGTCGGATGCGGTTCGAATACTGCTGGGATTAGTGTTGAAAGTAAAAATCAACAAGTTCTCTTTGGTGATAATGTTCTTGGAGCACGTTTAGTGATAAACAGTGCAGACAGTCTTGATACGAACGGCATTCTAAAAGGTGTTGTAAGTGTAACCAGTACCTATACCGGCGATCAACATCTGCAATATCGCTTTTATTGGTATGATAAACAGGGTTTGGAAGTCAACGGTTCAGACACACCATGGCGTCAATTTATCGTACGCGGCTTAGATTCCATGACGATTCAAGGTGTCGCTATTGATCCAAATGCAACACAGTTTCGAGTTCAAATTCGAAGTGCTGATGATTAATTAATTTTGAAAAGGTTTAGATATTATGAATAAAGGTATAATTGCACTCTTAGGCTTGGCCGTCCTACTTGGTGGTTGCTCAAATAAAGTCAGCTACGGTGATGCACAATCAGCAGAAACCACCACGATTGAATTTGGCTCAACCGACCTACAGAAAATCGCAATGGAGATGACTGATAGCATGTTGTCATCTGGTGCAGTCGCACATTTAACGCAAAATAGTCGTCCTATTGTTTTTGTTGAAAGCATTAAAAATAAAACCAGTGAGCATATTGATACTGAGTCTGTCACCGATTCAATCAGTACCAAATTGTTGAATTCAGGTAAATTCCGTTTCGTGGATATGGACAGAGTTGAGTCAGTAAGAAAACAGCTTAACTTCCAAAACGATGATGAGTTAGTCAATCAAAGTACAGCAATACAGTTTGGTAAAATGGTTGGGGCTCAGTATATGCTTTATGGCAACTTGTCGAGCATTGTGAAACAAGCTGGCAGTGATAAAGATGTTTACTATAAAATGACCATGCGTTTGATGGATCTTGAAACCGGCTTAATCGAATGGGCTGATGAAACTGAGATCCGTAAACAAGAAGCGAAAAAACTACTAGGTTGGTAACAGGTGAAATCAATTTCGCTGGATAACGCATTTACTGCTGATGACAGTTTACGAAAACTTAATCAGCAGCTCACTATTGAATCTGTGGAGGCGTTAACAGGGGGATTAACCAATCGTTGCTGGAAAGTGGTTATTGATGGGTGCCCTTATGTGTGGCGCCCAATCTCATACACTTCTGACTCTTTTGGTATTGACCGTAACCATGAGTACCAACTCTTATACTTGCTTAACCGATCCAACTTGTCACCTAACGCCATCGCTCAATTTCCATTTGGTATTTTAGTTGAGTGGATTGAGGGGCAAGTTATTCCTGAAGATTATGACCGTAAAAAACTGACGCCTATACTCACTACTCTATTGGCCAAACTACATCAACTGCCGGTGACCGCGAAGCAACACTTCTCATTTAAACAGCGCCTCTCTTATTACTGGGAACAGTTAGAGAGTAGCCAACGTTCATTAACCAGCCAAATATTATACCAACACTATCTTCAACTGGATGAGTCTCAACGTTTTAATGCCACCCTTTGCCACTTTGATCTTGGTGGGTATAACGTCATAAAAAGTGCGGATAGTTATAAGGTGATTGATTGGGAGTACGCCGCTTATAGTGATCCGTCTCAAGATCTAACCATGTCAATTTTAGCCAATGAATTAGAACTTGAGAGTGCGGTCCGTGGTTACTGCCAATGTCGAGAGATCAAGGATGTTCAACCTTGGATTGATGCTGTTCATTACTGGACCCCTTGGTGCCAGTTTTTAAGTTCACTCTGGTTTCGGCTCGGTTATCAACTTAACCAAGATTACCTCTACTTAGTGCAATCTGTTGCCCATGAAGAGTCAGTATTAAATGCAATTAATGAGAAAGAGWGACTCTAATTTTCTACGTTTTGTTATTTGTTCTTTATAACCATAACTTTCGTGGTAGATTAAATAGTGAGAACTAAATAACTATTTGGACATTGGATTTATGATTATTTATCTGCACGGCTTTGATTCAACAAGCCCAGGGAATCACGAGAAAATACTTCAACTTCAATTTATTGATGATGATGTTCGTTTTATTAACTACAGTACCTTGCACCCTAAACACGATATGCAACACCTCTTAAAAGAGGTCCATAAAGTCATTGAACAGAGTAGTGATGAGCATATCCTAATTTGTGGTGTTGGTTTAGGTGCCTTTTGGTCAGAAAGAATCGGATTTTTGTGTGGCATTAAGCAGGTATTATTTAATCCTAATCTACATCCAGAGCTAACGATGGAGGGACGAATTGATCGACCTGAAGAGTATGCGGATATTGCGACTAAGTGTGTCGAAAAATTTAGGGAAAAGAATCGAAATCACTGTCTTTGCATCTTGGCGAGTAAAGATGAGGTTAATGATAATAGAGATGTCGAGAGTGAATTGTCAAAATATTACGAAATTGTATGGGATGATAGTGAATCCCATAAATTCGTTAAATTGACGAAGCATTTACAGAAAATCAAATCATTTAAAAACAGCTAGTTACCGAAGTAAAGAGTCACGGCATTCCTGTGAAAATATACCCCCCATAAAAAGTGTAATTTTATTACACTTTTTTGCTAATTATTTCGCGTAAATTACGCAATTAACTGTTATCCTAGAACAATAGTTTGATCTAAATCAACAAGGTGTCACTATCCTTGTTGCTATGAATGCAAATTTTTACATTTCTAGGAGAGATTAATGACGAGAATTGTTGTTGTCGGTGGCGGTGCTGGTGGACTCGAGTTAGCCACTAAATTTGGTCGTACTTTAGGACGAAAAAAACGTGCAGAAGTGACATTAGTCGATCGAAATACCAGCCATTTGTGGAAACCATTACTGCATGAAGTGGCGACCGGCTCTCTGGATGAAGGGGTCGATGCGCTAAGTTACCGTGCCCACGCTAAAAATCACAGCTTTAACTTTCAGATGGGTAGCTTGATTGACATCGATCGTCAGCGAAAAGTGATTGTACTCGATGAACTCAAAGATGATGAAGGATCTCTGCTTATTCCAAGTCGTGAAATAGCGTACGACTACCTGATTTTAGCCATTGGTTCTAAGTCAAACGACTTTAATACGCCTGGTGTTGCGGAAAACTGCATCTTTTTAGATAAGCCAGAAGAGGCACATCGCTTTAGAACGGAGATGAACAATCAATTCTTAAAGCTGCATGCTAATTCAGGCCAAGGTACGGTTGATATTGCTATTGTGGGTGCTGGAGCAACGGGGGTAGAACTGTCGGCTGAACTGCATAATGCGGTTAAAGAACTCCGTACCTATGGCTTTGGTGATTTAGACTCCTCTAAACTGAATGTCTCGTTAGTTGAAGCGGGAGAGCGAATCTTACCTGCGCTTCCTGCTCGAATCTCCAGCGCAGCCCATCATGAGCTGGTAAAGCTTGGTGTCAATGTTTTAACCTCAACCAGAGTGTCTAGAGCAGATGATTTGGGGTTGACTACCTCAGATGGAGAGTTGATTCCAGCTAAAATCATGGTGTGGGCCGCAGGTATTAAAGCCCCTGATTTCATGAAGAATCTAGCGGGTTTAGAGAGTAATCGAATTAACCAAGTGATGGTTAAACCTACGTTGCAAACCACCGTAGATGATCATATCTATGCCATTGGTGACTTAGCGTGTTGCGAACAACCGGATGGCAGCTTTGTCCCACCTAGAGCGCAATCAGCCCACCAGATGGCCAGTCATGCCTTTAAAAATATTGTGTGCCAAATTGGTGACCGTGAGTTAAAAGAGTATGTGTATAAAGACCATGGTTCTTTAGTGTCGTTAAGCCGATTCACCACAGTGGGCAGTTTAATGGGTAATTTGACCAAAGGTTCTATGATGATCGAGGGGAGGATTGCACGCATCGTCTATATCTCTCTATATCGAATGCATTTAATCGCACTGCATGGTCTGTTTAAGACCGGACTAATGATGTTAGTCGGACGAATCAATCGAGTTTTACGTCCAAACCTTAAATTGCATTAAAAAAAATGCCAGTACTCAAAGAATACTGGCATTTTTATCACGTAACCAGTAACGGTCAATGTGGCATCATTAAGCGCTTTCTCTCCTGCTAGAGGTTTCTGCTAGCGTTTTTTTGATTCATTTCTTAATGCCTACTTTCTACAAATCAAAGCCTACTTTCTACAAGTGAAATTTATAACTTTTCGGTAAAGCACTAATATTTCGAGATATGTATGATACCGTACGTTGGGTTTATGAGTGATAAGATGTTATAAGCTTAAAGGGAATTAGATGAAACATCATGTAATGTTGGATATTGATGGAACACTACTCCAGTCATACGAAATGGACGAAGAGTGTTTTGTTGAAGCAGTGCGAGAAGCTACAGGTCTTGAAATATCGACAGATTGGGGGGGTTATCCCTTTGTCACTGACAGAGGCATATTAAAAACTTTTATTGAGCAACAAGGTCTCAAGTATTCTCTAACTGAACTAGAGAATATCGTTAAGCCTATTTTTATCCGTAATGTTCAGCAATCTGTTAAAGCGTCACCAGCTGAAGAAGTACTTGGAGCCAAAAAATTCTTATCACATCTGTTAGATAGTGACAAATATGTTGTTTCTATTGCTACTGGTGGTTGGGGAGAAACAGCTAGGATAAAATTGAAATCAGCTGGTTTTGAGACAGAGAAATTAGATATTATGTCTTCTAATGATCACTACTCTCGTATCAAAATTATGGAGTTGGCAAAATCAGCAATAAATCAAATTGGTGACTATCCTGTTACTTATTTTGGTGATGCAGAGTGGGACTTAAGGGCATGTGAAGAGTTAGCGGTCAATGTAGTCATTGTCGGTAATAGAGTAAATCATTACCAACGTATTCAAGACTTTAGTTGTTTAGATAGCGCCCTGAGTTTCGTGAAATAGGTCTGTGATATTCTTTATCACGCTTATAACAGACTAGAACAAACTAGAATAGGTGTCGCGCAGCCGACACCTGCTTTTGTTGATAGAATAGGGCGGTGTTGAACAAGCCCGAAGCCCTCTCTATATAGTAAATTGTGAAGTTTGAGTTGGTAGGGTTTTTATTTACAGCCAAATTCAAGCTGAGCGGCATTAAGACGTAAATCGAGCCGATTTACATCCAGAAGTTAGCCTATTATTGCTATAGATGGACGGATTCCGCACCTCGTGGGAGTCATTATGTCTAGTTTTACCTCATATTTTGCATTTCAATTACAATGTAACTACACTGTAATTCATGGCTGATATTAAATTTGAATGGGATCCGAATAAAGCAACTTCTAATATCAAAAAACACGGTGTAAGTTTCGATGAAGCTCAATCTGTTTTTTTTGATGGATATGCTCGCTTAATTCCAGATCCTGATAGTTCGCACGGTGAAGAGCGCTTTATAGTTCTTGGCCAAAGTGACAATTACAAAACACTTGTTGTATGTCACTGCTATCGAGATGACGAAGATAATATTCGTATTATTTCTGCTAGAAAAGCAGATAAATATGAACGTAAACAATATGAGGAGTACAGATATGCGTGATCAGTATGATTTTTCTAATTCCGTACCTAACCCCTACGTGAAAAAACTTAAGAAACAAATAACTATTCGTTTAGACCAAGATGTTATTGAATACTTTAAACAGCTTTCAGATCAAAATGGCGTGCCATACCAAAATCTTATCAACCTTTACCTTAAGGATTGCGCAAGTAGTCATAAAGAGTTAAAAATGGAATGGGAGTAAATAAAGCTAACAAACTAGAATAGGTGTCGCGCAGCCGACACCTGCTTTTTTCATAGAATAGAGTGGTCTTGAACAAGCCAAAGTCCCTCTCTATATAGTCAATTGTGACGTTTGAGTTGGTAGGGTTTTTATTTACATCCAGAAGTTATCCTATTTTCGCCATAATTACCGTTATCTCTCCTGATGTTTAGTTTGCGCCATTATTCTTATTCTATTCGCCTTTCGGCTACATCGTTCGACTGATCCCAACACACGCCATCTGATGCTGACAGGAACCCCTGCAGGGACAGGCACTTTTTAATGACCACTCATAAGAAAGAAAGTTAACGTGTCTGTCCTGCTAGAGGTTTTTTGAGTCATTTTCTTAATGCCTACTTTCTACAAATGAAATTTATAACTTTGCGGTAAAGCACTAATTTTTCGGGATAAGTATGATACCGTATGCTGGATTTATGAGTGATAAGATGCAAAGTGCATTGTTTAAACGATGCATTTTGCATCTTATTAAGCTGTTGAGGCTGTAGGATAACTCGATTTCAGAAAGTAGAGCTTAAATGGACGCATTTTCGGGCGAAAAATCATGTCTCTACGTGAAATCTAGATAGGTTCAACCCATAAAGGCTTATTCTTTTTAACGTAGAAGACGATATTAAAATAGCTGTGGAGAAATCCTACAGCCTCGTTTTATGAACAGGAATAAGGTTTGACTAAAGAGTTTTTTACATTAACCGAGTATGCATTAAAACTACGTAGAAATTTGCTTTTTGTGAGTTCTTTATGCGTAGTCCATTTTGGTGTTACATCTTTGAGTTCTTTAAAGGTGTTTGGAGTTTCTATACCAGATGAGCTTCTCAATGCCGGTCTTCCACTCTGTTTGACTTGGTTCGCTTTGAACTATTTTTACTCATTGTATGCAGAATTTACTCAGTGGAAGGCTAGCTTTATCGTTGATGTTGATGTTCCTGATGGCATGACTGATAAAAATTGGAAAACACAAACATTAATTCCTGAAATTAGGAAGTTGACGGGAAATTCAATTCGGATTCACGCTGAATTTTCTACTGGTGGAGGCCTTAGGCCTGGTAAGTCAGTGTCAGAGGAAACTGAGAAACTGCTTGTAAATATTGAGAATCAATTGATGTCAGCAATAAAAACTGACGTAGAAAGAATCCTAAAGTTTCAAAACGCTATTAAGCAATATAATTTAGCTAATCAGCTACGGCTTTACATTCTAGACACTTTGGTTCCATTTTGCGCATTTTTTGGTGCTTTACTAGTAGCGTACTTTATCGGGAAGTTCATATAACAAACTAGAAGAGAACTAGCGGGACAGAGTTTTAGCCACTCTTTTTGTTCAACGTTCAATTGTTGTAAAACGGGTGGGGTAGAGGCATCAATCGCGCCGCGTTTATTCGGTTTTATCTGTTTTCCGCTCCAATCGACAAGCTCTAGGTAGTCATCCAATCTAAACGGAATGCCTTTAATCATCTCATTGGTTGGGTTACCAATAAAAGGGTGCAGGCAAGGTGGAGTTAACTTTTTCGATTTAAGGGCAGCGAGCCGCTCTTTCACTGAGGTGAAATCTGAGGTTTCAAGAGAGTCCGCCATGTTGGCTCGAATCGGGTTTAAATCCACATAAGCCATCGCGGTTAACAGCGCTTTCTCATCAAGCAGCGCTTGGCTTTTAAAACGGCCTTCCCAAAAGTGCCCTGTACAGTCATCCTCTTTGTTCGCCATTCTTGCTATGGTTTGATTGAGAATTTTCATGAACCAACTGATGCTGGATAACCGTTCGCGCCACTCGGAGATAATTTGCTGACACACCTCTTTGGTTGAGCTGTGCAGGTCTTGTTGAATAAGATAACGTTCAATCAACAGCGGCATTTCATGGAGGGTACACCAACGATCGATCACCTCTCTTTCGGTCAGTTTTTTAACGCCATCACAATCAATGCTAAGCACCAAATGGTAGTGATTATTCATGATGGCATAGGCACAAATATCTATACTAAACATGGTGCTGAGCTCTTTGAGTTTATCTTCAATCCAACCACGGCGGTGCTCAAAGCTCTGTTGGGTAACAGAATCTACACCACACAAATAACTGCGTCTCACACATCGAGAGACAATGTGATAATAGGGCGTCGCCTCTGAGCAGATAAGCTGACTTCTTGGTACGGTCACTGGAAACTCTCACCACAAATTGAACATGATGACAGTGTAAGCAGGTTTTCACTTATTGAGATACTGAAATGACCGACTCTTCGAGTGAGTCGGTGTCGAGCTTGAAATAGATGAAACTAGTGAAGTTTAAAGTGTGAGAGCAGTGCTTAGAGTGTATGTCCTTGTCATCCAGAAGTTAGTCTATTTTCGTCATAATTACTTGAGCCCTCCTGATTGTTTAGTTTTCGCCATTATCCTTATTTTTATCGACAACTGATGCGCATCACGCTACACTTATTGCATGATTAAATCTTTTAAACATAAAGGCCTCAAGAAATACTTCCAAACTGGAAGTGTCTCAGGTATTCAGGCAAAGCATCAACGTAAATTACGTATGCAATTGGCTGCAATAGATACCGCTAAAGGAATTGATGATATCAATTTGCCCGGTTTTAAATTACATCCTTTAAAAGGCAATAGAGATGGGATTTGGTCTATTACTGTAAGCGGTAACTGGCGCATTACTTTCGAGTTTATCGATGGCAATGCTTTCATTCTCAACTATGAGGACTATCACTAATGACTATGCATAATCCACCGCACCCAGGGGAGTTCATTTACGATGTTTATTTGGAGCCTTCTGGTTTTAGCTGTCGCTATCTGGCTAAACAATTAGACGTAGCATCATCTACTTTAAATCGAGTTCTTAAAGGTCAAAGTGGTATCTCTCCCGAAATGGCACTGCGCTTGTCTAAAGCAATAGGAAGAACACCTGAGAGTTGGCTATCAATGCAAGATAACTATGATCTTTGGCATGCTAAGCAACAAATAAACTTAACCAATGTTCACTTGGTAAATTTTGCAGTGGTATAAAAAATATAATAAACAAGAATAGGTGTMGCGCAGCCGACACCTGCTTTTGTTGATAGTGGTTGATAGTGAACTAGCGGGACAGACACCTGAACTAGCGGGACAGACACCTGATAATGCTCGCGGGACAGACACCTGATAATGCTCGTGAGTAGGCATCTCAGGTTGGCGGGTGTTTCTCGTTTTAAGGCGTTAATTTTTAGAATAATCGCATCGTAGTAAACGTGTTATGCAGGCGTTAGGAGTGGTCTGGAGGCATCTTCTCAAGTTGAATTTGATTAAAGCGGCTAGAGATAAAAGACCTCATTTCATATGAAGACACAATTGTTATTTCAAGTATCTGTTTTGTTGGTAAGATAAAGTGTTACTAAGGAAGGTGCAGCTATGAAAATAAAGACAATAATATTACTTTTAATTACTCACTTGTCTGTGGGGGCATTCGGTGTTGGTCTAGGCATTTATATGCTGCCGATTCTTATTGCACCAACATCTCTAACTGAGTCTGAAGTCACTCAATTATCTTCCCAAGCACAGTTTTCCGCGATGTTCAAAAAAGACCTCAAGGATAGTGACTCTTTTCATTGGGGGGAAGGTCAGGTAGCTGTTGGTCCAGAGTACATCACATTAACTGGAAGCCTTGCGCCCGGTCCTGATTACAAGCTTTACCTGTCAACCGAGTTTGTCGAAACTGAATCTGATTTTAATCGATTAAAAGACAGTATGGTTCGCATTGGTAATGTTAAGACTTTCGAAAACTTTGCGGTCAAAATACCGAAAGGTATCGATGTATCTAAATATAATACGGTCATTGTATGGTGTGAGACATTTGGTGAATTTATCACGTCAGCTACATACCAATAATGAACCACTCCTAATAAACAAAAGCAGGTGTCGCGCAGCCGACACCTGCTTTTGTTTATAGAATAGGACGGTGTTGAACAAGCCTGAAGCCCTTCTCAAGCTAAAGTGTCTGTCCTGCTAGAGGTTTTTCTAGAGGTTCCTTGGGGTGTCTGTCCCTGCAAGATGGAATCTTTTGTATACGATGTAATAACTTAGGTGGCGGCGTTGCTACTGCTTAATGCAGCGATATTCTTTTACAAGAACTTGCGAAAAGTAATCCAGTGGATTACACTTCGATTATGCATACGATCGTTGAATTACCTGAATATAAAAAACGGGCTGAGAAGCTCCTTTAGTGTTAATGCAAGGTACTGGTGGGGTTCGTAAGTTAAGGTGGGCAAAAGAGGGGGGAGGTAAAAGTGCTGGTGTGAGAGTTGTTTATTACTACAACAACGAAGATGTACCACTGTTTATGCTTTCACTCTTTGGAAAAAATGAGAAAGCTAACCTATCTAAATC
>NZ_JAKJSQ010000052.1:0-28231 GCF_050337105.1 Aliivibrio kagoshimensis | reverse complement strand
TATCTAAATGATAAAGGACTGATATGAACAGAATAAGCTTCGGATTTAGGTGGATCACCTTACTTGCGCTACTCATGTTTTTTGTTCCTGTTGCTTTGTTTGCGTAGGAGCAGATATGTCTGAAAAGTTAGCAATGCCTAATGAGAATCGTGCTGTGTCTAAAACACCAGGTCATTGGGTGTTAGCGCAACTGGGGAAAAAGGTATTACGTCCGGGAGGTAAAGCGTTAACTCAAAAAATGTTGACCGGATTAGCTATTAACTCTCGAGATAAGGTGGTCGAATTTGCTCCCGGAATGGGCTATACAGCTCGTTTGTGTCTGCAACATTCACCTGAGAGCTATACGGCTGTTGAGCAAAATGAGCAAGCCGCTGAGATTGTTCGCTCTTACCTCAATGGAAATAATCAAACGTGTAAAGTGGGCAACGCACAAGAGACAGGATTAGACGATTCAGTTGCAACGGTCGTTTATGGGGAAGCGATGTTAACCATGCAATCGGATGTGCGTAAAAATGAAATTATTGCGGAAGCAGCACGTATTCTGACGACTGGTGGACGATATGGCATTCATGAACTCTGTATTTCTCCTGACGGCGTTGATGAAGAGACCAAACGATCAGTTCAAAAAGACATTTCTAAAACCATTCAACACCAAGCTAAACCTATTACACCAGCAGAGTGGAAACAGCTGATGGAAGAAAATGGCTTTGAGATAGAGTTTGAAGCCATAGCACCGATGCACTTACTTGAACCAAGGCGCATGATTGCGGATGAGGGCATAGGAGGCTTTTTGAAGGTAGTTAAAAATATTGTGTTGAAACCAGAAGCGAGAAGACGTGTTTTCGATATGCGAAAGGTATTTAGACAGCATAAAGATAACTTGTCGGCCATTACGTTAGTGGCGAAAAAGAGGCATGACGATCATGTTTGAATATACATTGTACGAAGATTTGGCCTCAGAGGTGGACATTCCTAAAGCGGGGATTACCAGTTGTCCTGTATATAAAAGCGCTCGTATGAGAGGGGTTATCTTCGGCTTTGCTGATGGCGAGGAGATGAGCGAGCACACGGCTTCTGTGCCTGCGATAGCACAGGTTTTGGCTGGTGAATGTACTTTTACACTCGATAAAGAGGTGAAAGAACTCAAAACCGGAGCGTGGGTTTTGATGGATGCTCATCTGCCACACAGTATCGTTGCTAAAACGCCACTTAAGTTAATGCTCTATCTTTTGCGAGAACCTAAATAAATAAACGTTTGTGATGACGAACCTGGGCGCATTTAGCGCCCTTTCTTATCCCTCTTTTCCATCACACCTTGGCCGTGAGTGTGTTTTCCAATTCAGATGAAGATAGAGGATCGCACTTAGCATTGCACTGCAACTGGCAATAATAAGGGGTAGCCATAGATTAGATATTGTAAAAAGGGTAGATAGTGCAAAAACCCACACGGATAACATTAGCCATTTTATTGCCACTCCATACTCTAACTGGTGGCCACTGTGTTTTTGCCCCACGACTAACATGATTAACGCAATGGCTAAGCCAATAGGACCACTAAACAGCCATGTGACATCTATATTTACAGTCGATAGCGACCAAATATTATTAATGCCAATCAGTGCAAAAGCAGCTGCTATTAGTACGTAGATAGAGTAGCCAATTTGGTAGTAGAGATCTCGCCACGCTTTGGTTAGATGCCAATCATTCAGTATGTTGAGAACAGATGCGGCGCAAGCAAGGGCTAACCATCCCGCTATCGAGCTTTGTGGAAGCCACCAGTTAGCCGTCAAATAACAGATAATGATCCCGATGGCGAAGTTACGCCTTGGCGGTTTAGCAAGGTGTTTTTGTGTTGTTTCTCCATATTTCAAAAGTGCATGATTGACGACCACCATCGATAGGCGACTCAGTATTGTTAATAGTAGGATAATCAACACTCCGACACCGGTGTGCAAGATAGCAAGCGTTTGATGTTTATCCCCTGTCATCCAGAACCAATAGCCTGACAACATGACGAAAAAATACAATAACAGTTGATAGAAGAAGAGACGGTGACGTTGGTATCTTTTATCACGAACAGCAGGTGCTAAGGCGCTGAGCAGTAAAACAAAAAAAAGTACGTTAAAAACAATGGTGGGAAACATCGTGATTATAGTGGCACAACCCATGCTGACTCTTGCCATAAGCCAACAGAGAACGAGCCTCTGCAATTGAGTTGATTTCACTCTTAATGAGTCAGTCCACGCGGGAAAAGCAGTTAATAGGAACCCTGCTAACATGGCAAGACTAACGCCAAACAGCAGTTCATGGACAAACCAGAACGGCGTTGGTGGATGCCAAAGTGTATACGTTATGCTGAATTGCAGTATCAAGCCCAACAGCAGTAAGGCAGAATAACCCGCAGTGAGCAGGAAAAATGGCCGAAAACCACAGAGATATAACGGGGAGGAGGGGTTGGTTATCTTAGTCCAATTACGCATTGTGTACTCCGGTTTGAAAAGCAAGCTTAACCGCATCCACGTTGAGTAAATTCATCGCTGTTTGGTATACATAGTCTTGATCTCTGCTTTTCCTGGGTGTGTCAGAGAGATAGCGGTATGCCTCTCGTCCAGGATTGTCGCTCAGTACCAGAATTTCATCGGCCAGTTTAACCGCTTCCATCAGGTCATGAGTAATAAACAGAACCGTGAGGTTTCGTTGTTCTATTTCGGCGATTAGGTGTTGGTAAAGATCTTCTTTCAAACCAATATCTAGAGCGCTAAAGGGCTCATCTAAAAGAAGTAACTCAGGACGCACAGCGAACGCGCGGGCCATTGCCACTCTTTGCTTCATTCCTCCGCTAAGTTCATGGGGATACTTGTTTAGGTCTTGTTGGTTTAATCCCACTTCACCGGCGAGCTTATGGGCTATGTCGTTTCGTGCTTTATGTTCAATACCACTGGCTTTTAACCCCCAGCCGATGTTTTCACGGGCATTTTTCCAAGGCAGCAGGCGCGTATCCTGAAATAAGATGGCCGTTGAGAAATCATTGACGATGTTGCCTTGCTCTAATTCAATCAGATTCGCGATGAGATTTAACAGGGTAGATTTCCCACAGCCTGAACGACCGACAATGGCGATGACTTGCCCTTGACGCAGGTCCAAGTTGATATTGTCCAATACTTTTTTCTGTTCAAAGGAGTGGGTTAAATCAGATATTTTCAGGTATTTAGTTTGCTTCACGCCATCTCTCCATTCTGCGTTTAATGGGTTCAAGTACGCCATATTCAGCAATGAGCAGCGTGGTGACTATTGCGACAATCCAAGCCATGGTTGCTGGGGTATCAATGTTGACTCTAGCAGTTGCTAATCCAGCGCCGACACCGGTATTGCTTGAAAGTAACTCAGCCATGACCACCACCTTCCAGCAGGTGCCGAGTGCGGTTACCCAAGATGGGAATAGGTAAGAGAGAATGTGAGGCAGTTGCACATCAGTGAATAACAGCCATCTTGATGAACCAAAACTTCTCGCCATTTCAGTCAGTCGCTTATCAAGTGTCCTTGCCCCTTGAACGCCCGCTGCAAAAGTAATCGGCAGTGTAGTCACCGCGATGGTGAAAATCGGGGTGTTGTCATCAGCGCCAAACCAAAGCAGTGCAAGCACAATCCATGCAATTGGCGGTATGCCGATAAGAATGGTCACCAAAGGCCTCACTGCCATTGATAGGGTGATGGATAAGCCAGAAAGTGTGCCGAGCAGACTGCCTACAGTGATGGCAAACCCAAAACCAAGCAGTGCGCGATAGGTAGTGATCCAGAGGTATTCACCTGCTTTACCGGTTTCAAACAGCTCTAATAATCTGGCTATCGATGTTTGGGGGGAAGGCAAGATAAAGTCACCGTAGAGATGATTTCCATAGTCCCAAAATGCAAAAAAGACCAGAATACTGGCCAGAGCGCCAAATCCGCTCCAAAGGTAGTGGAAAACACGGTTAAGCCAATCCATTTAGATAATTTTTCCTGTTTTAATATCCCCCCTCTCTATGAGAAAGGGGGAGAAGCTTACGTTGGCAATATTTAGCTTAGAAAAGTCTACCCTAAGTAGAAATCATTATCGGGCAGCTTACCGCCAATGATGCTTGGGTTTGATTCAGCAAGTATCGAATAGAAGGCTTCAATTTCAGATTGAATATCTTTGGCTTTCTCTAAGGTCAAGTTACAAAAAGGAATAGAACGCTCAATGATCGGAGCTTTTAAATTCATATAGATCTCACCCAGTCGACCTGCACTGGTTGGATTATTTACCGCCCAGTCAGTCGAACGTTTGAGGGCCGAATTTAGGCGATCTGGCAACTCTGGAATGTCATCAAGTAGGCTGTCCGCAATCATTATTCCTGCTTGAGGAATACGGGCAGGACCTCCAGTCACTTTCCCCCACTCATCTTGCAAGTTAATGGCACGTGTGATTTTCTTGGCAGATTTTAACCCTTTCAATATTGCCGCTGTTGCTGCAGGCTCTGGCAGTACCGCGTGTTTTGCTCGACCAGATAACACCAGCTGTAACCCTTCAAAAGGAGAGCTGACATAATTGAGGCGATAATCTTTATCCACCATCATGCCTTTCTCTTTAGCGATATGTTGGAACACCAGATCAGGCATGTCACCTTTGAATGGCATGACTACATCTTGATCTTTAAAATCTTCTATCGTTGAGACCGTTTCATCTACTGAGATGATGTACAACAGCCCCCAAGTCATCATGTTCATCAAGCGTACTTTTAGCCCTTTATTATACAAATTGGCCGCAATGTAACTGGGGGTGCCTGCTAGTTCCCAGCGGTTAGTAACAAAGTTGGTTCTTAGCACATCAGGATTGCGATACGTATCAAAATTCAGTTTACCAACCATGCCAGATAGTGAGCTTGTTTCGGCAGCATAAGCGAGTGGCACAGAGAGCCCAACCGGAGGGCCGTACATGGTCAGCTCTTTACGAATAGGCCCTGATTGAGCAAATGCCATGCCCGGGATAATGCTGCTTCCTGCCGTAACTGCACCCACTAAGCCGCAATTACGCAGAAACTGTCGTCTTGTTGTACTCATTATTTTTCCCTTAAAAGTTGGCTGTTATCGCGACGTAGAAGTTACGTTCGGGTGCTTCTACCAGAACTCGATTTCCCTCTAATGGGAACTTCGCCATCGTATCGGTATAGGACTTGTCAGTGAGGTTGTTAACACCGGCTTTTAGACCGATTCGATCATTGAGTTGAGCACTTGCGTATAGGTTAACCACAGTGAATGCATCTGCTTCACCTCCGTCATAACCGCTGCCCGTTGTTGGATCCGTATCCACACTGTTTTGTTTAGCGACATGACGGATTTGTGTGCCTATATTCCATGTGCCACCGGTACTTAAGTAGTCAAAGTAGTCAATGAAGAGGTTGGCTTCGAAGGGGGCGATGTAGTACAGGTCTCTATTATCAGAGCTGTTTTCACCTTGAGTAAAATTGAGTGCCAGACGAGAAGCGATGTTTTTCGTTATGTTAGCCTTAGCATCAATTTCTAAACCTGCCATGGTGGCATCTACGTTACGCCAGATACGTGCATAATCATTGGCTCCCGTAGAAGTTTGCCCTCTGGCACGGTCTCGGGTGATAAAGTTATTAATATCATCGTAATACGCGGTAGCATCAATGTGCCACGCCATACTATGCCCACGTGTACGACCATAATCGACCCAAGCTTCGCTAGATTTACCCACTCCGGCTTCTACTCTGCGATGCTGTTCCCAGTCAATTTCTGGATTACCCACTGAACGTGCGGTGGGGCCTAATGGCACGGATGGATTTGGCGAAAAGGCGGAAACCGCAAAGTAACGCTCTTGGGTATCAGGCGAGCGGAAGAAGTTGGCAATAGAGGCGTAAGCGGTTAAATCAGATTGATTATCGTAGTCCCATTGCAGTTTTCCGCTGGCATGTCCTTCGCTCTGTTTTAACTCAACATCACCATAATAGGTTTGATAGAGCTGCATGGCACTTTGGTTACCCGCCCCTGGATTGGTGGAGTTTTGCTGTGTTGCTTTGGTCGCATCAGCAGAAACGTGTTTAAAATTAACACCTAACGTCAGCGTTTGCAGTGGCGCGATATCAAATTCTGAAGTGGCTGAAAGTAGCAATTCGTCCATCTCTACCCCTGGATAAAGATAGGCGGATACTGTTTCTAGCCCTGCTGTTCCTGGGCCACCGAATCGTTTGGCGTCGTGATTAATAGCGGTATAGTCTACCGCTAAGTTGAGATGCGAACTCAATAGATTAAGATCGGTGTCGGCTTTAAAGCCACTCATGGAGCGGTCGATTTTTGCTGATTGCTGTTTCGGGGCTGCTGTATCTCTAAGAGAGTAGTTGTCTGCAAGACGATCCAAATCGATACGGTACAGTTCAAGATGCATTTTTTGGAAAACATCGTGAGTGAATGATTCATCCCACATCAGCTTAGCCACTTGGCGATCGGTATCAACAGGGTCCATACCGAAACCATCGGCAACCACCACATTGCCGCTGCCATCACTGATGGCGTAACTATTGCCAGTCGCAATGGGAACTTTGTTATCTTTAATCACATCACGGACATAGACGAGTTTAATATCGGTGCTGGTTCTCGGAGTGGTGCCTACAACGATTTGAGCAGCTTGACGGTCATACCCAAACCGAACCTCTTCCCCTGACGATCCTTTGTAGTTGCCAGCCGATTCATCAACAATAATGGCTCGGCTATAAAATAGGCTGCCTTTTTGGCGTACATCGGCAAAAGTTTCATGGCCTTCTGTCGCGCTATTGTAAGAACTTCCTACTCGTATGTTTTTCGATTTTGAGTTAATGACAGTGTCAACGGCACCTAATGTTGATTCAGCCTGTTCTTGAACGTAGGGCATAACACCGCCCGCTTTATTGAGATCATAAAGCGGCATCACTTCATAGGGTTTTGGTTTTCCATGCGCAGTTAGAGAGGGAATAAACTCTTCCGCTTGAGTGGCTGTACTGGAGAACAATAATGCAACGGAGACAGCGACAGATAACGTACTTCTTAGCCCTATGCCAATTTGGTTTGGGGTATAGTTTTGTACTTCCATTTTTTGAATTCCTTGGGTGAATCAACAGGTTTGTGCAATATAGTTAAATGATAACGATTATCATTTTAATTTATTGTGTCTGTTGATACCCTTGATAATTATCAAGTAGGCGTTCAAAAATCCCAATCTTGATCTTCAGTTGCTACTGTTTGTCCAATAAAATACGACGAACCTGAACCTGAGAAAAAATCGTGGTTCTCGTCCGCATTAGGTGATAAAGCCGACATAATAACGGGGTTTACTTGGCAATCTTCATCACTAAACAGAGGCTCAAACCCTAAGTTCATGAGTGCTTTATTGGCGTTGTAATGCAAAAACTGTTTTACATCATCAACTAAACCAACAGGGCCATAGAGCGCTTCTGTGTAATCACACTCAACGGTATACAGTTCAAAAAGCAGAGAAAATGCGTAATCTTTTAACACCATCTGCTCTTCAGAAGAGAGTGTTTGGTATTTAACCTGAAATTTATAACCGATGTAGTAACCATGTATCGCTTCATCGCGAATGATCAAACGGATTAGATCGGCGGTATTGGTTAACTTGGCTCGGCTAGACCAATACATAGGCAAATAAAACCCGGAATAGAACAAAAAGCTTTCTAATAAAACGCTGGCAACTTTCTTTTTAAGAGGGTCATTTTTTGCATCATATTCTTGCAAGATCAGCTCTGCTTTTCGTTGTAAGTGCACGTTTTCCTCCGACCAACGAAAAGCATCGTTGATTTGAGGTGTCGTGCATAGTGTGGAAAAAACAGAGGAGTAACTGCGTGCATGCACCGCTTCCATAAAAGCGATGTTGGTGAGCACGGCTTCTTCATGGAGCGTTAACGCATCAGGTATTAGGGCTGGAGCACCGACAGTGTTCTGTATGGTATCGAGCAGAGTTAATCCCGTGAATATGCGAATGGTTAACTGCTGTTGTTGGTCACTCAACTGGTTCCAACTTGGAATGTCATTGGAGAGTGGGATTTTTTCAGGCAACCAAAAGTTAACCGTCAGTCGATTCCAGATCTCAAGGTCTTTTTCATCTTCAAGGTGATTCCAGTTAATCGCCCGAGCAATCGGGGACGTTATTTGAGCATTCATTATGATTTTCCTTATAGGCTACAAGAGACACAACCTTCAATGTGTGTACCTTCCAAAGCGTTTTGACGTAAACGGATGTAATAGAGTGTTTTAATGCCTTTTTTCCACGCATAAATTTGCATTTTATTGATGTCTCGCGTGGTGGTGGTGTCTGGGAAAAATAGAGTGAGAGAAAGACCTTGGTCCACATGTTGAGTCGCAACAGCATAAGTATCGATAATGGCGGTGGCGCCAATCTCATAAGCATCACGATAGAACTCAAGATTATCGTTAGTTAGATAGGGAGCAGGGTAGTAAATCCGTCCAATTTTCCCCTCTTTCCTGATCTCTATTTTTGATGTTATAGGGTGTATGGAAGCCGTTGAATTGTTGATGTAACTGATGGAGCCTGTAGGAGGAACTGCTTGTAAATTTCGATTATACAAACCATGTTCTATGATTGATTGTTTCAGCGTATGCCACTCTCTTTTAGTTGGCTCAGTGAACCCGAACCTAGTCAAAAGCTTCTTTATGCACTGCGTTTTAGCAACAAAGTCGTCGCGTAAGTACTTATCAAAAAATTGACCGCTTGCGTACGTAGATTGCGCGAATCCAGTGAATGTGGCCTTCTTTTCTATTGCGAGTTGGTTGGATGTTTTTAGGCAGTGATAAAGTACGGTGGCGAAATAGACATTGGTAAAATCCAATGCTTCTGGGCTGCCATAATGAATGTGCTCTCGAGCAAGAAACCCATGAAGATTCATTTGACCTAAACCGATGGCATGACTGTTTTCGTTGCCTTTTTTTACTGATGGAACACTGTCAATAACACTCATTTCTGAGACGGAATTTAATGCACGAACCGCCATTTCAACCGATTGAGCGATATTACGACCATCCAAGACTTTGGCGATATTGAGCGATCCGAGATTGCATGAGATATCTGAGCCCACATGTTTGTAACTTAAGTCATCCCTATAAGTCGACGCGTCATTCACCTGTAGGATTTCTGAACACAGATTCGACATGGAAATTCGACCATCAATGGGGTTTGACTTATTGACGGTATCTTCAAACATGATGTAAGGGTAGCCAGACTCAAATTGAACTTCTGCCAGTGTTTGGAAGAATTGACGAGCATTTATCTGCGATTTTTTTATGCGGTCGTCGGCGACCATTTCATCATACAAATCGCTGATAGAAAGCTCTGAAAATGGTTGCCCATAAACCCTTTCAACGTCGTAAGGTGAGAATAAATGCATCTCTTCATCGGTTTTGGCGAGTTCGAAAGTGATATCAGGAATAACCACCCCTAAGCTTAGGGTTTTAATCCTGATTTTCTCATCCGCATTTTCACGCTTTGTATCAAGAAAACTCAGAATGTCTGGATGATGCGCATGCAAATAAACCGCGCCAGCACCTTGGCGAGCCCCAAGTTGGTTGGCGTATGAAAAGCTGTCTTCAAGCAATTTCATCACGGGTATCACCCCTGAAGATTGGTTTTCTATCCCTTTAATTGGCGCGCCTTGTTCTCGAAGGTTTGAAAGTGTTAGGGCTACGCCCCCTCCTTTACGCGATAATTGAAGAGATGAGTTAATCGCGCGTCCAATGCTTTCCATGTTGTCTTCAATACGAAGCAAAAAGCAGGAGATTAACTCGCCTCGGCTGCATTTTCCTGCATTAAGAAACGTTGGCGTTGCAGGTTGAAAACGGCCACTGATTATCTCTTCCACTAACTGCATGGCGAGTAACTCATCACCTTGAGCGAGCAGTAGTGCGGTCATTATGACGCGGTCTTCTAAGCTCTCTAAATACTGCTTTCCGTCACGAGTTTTCAATGCGTAAGAGGTGTAGAACTTATACGCGCCCATAAAGGTGTCAAATCGATAGTCAAACTCAAAAGCAGCTAGCCAAATAGATTGTATAAAACGCCATGAATATTGGTGTAATACATCTATTTCATAGTAATTTTCAGTGGTGAGGTAATCGATTTTTTGGCGTAAGTTTTGAAAATGTCGCGTGTTTTGATGGATGTGCTGTAACAGGTATTGTCGAACTGATTCTCTATCCGCATCAAACTGAATATGGCCTTCAGTGTCTAATATGTTCAACATGGCGTTGAGCGCGTAATAATCGAGATCGTTTGAAAACTCAGTATTTCTAGGCGTTGAATTTGTCGTTATGTTATTTGTCATAAGGATAACCAAAACTGTTTGAGCCCTTCACGAACTCGTAATACATCGAGATCGGTTCCCGCGAGCTCAAATCGATAGAGCACTGGAACCTGACATTTTTTTGCTATCACATCACCGGCATTAGCAAAAAGTTGACCAAAGTTGCGATTACCCGTAGCAATCACACCCTGTAAACATGACCTATTTTCTTGACGATTTAACAGGCGAATCACACTTTGTGGTACTGCGCCTCGCCCGTATCCATCTGCGTAAGTCGGACTGATTAAAACGAACTTTTGCGTAATATGGGGAACGGATGCTTCCTCGTTAATGGGTAAGCGTGTTGCGGGTAAGTTGAGCTTTTCGATAAAGCGCTGAGTGTTACCAGACTGGCTAGAAAAGTAGATTAATTGAGACATAATTGATTAATCATTCCAGGGCGAAAACCAGACCAATGCGAGGAGCTTGTCACGACAACAGGCACTTCTCGGTATCCGAGAGCTACGACTTTTTGTAGTGCCATCTCATCACGATGTAAGTCGATAACTTGATAGGTGATCCCCTTTGTATCGAGAAGTTTTTTGGTGGCTTCACACTGTACGCAGTTGGGTTTTGAGTAAACGATGATGTCCATAACGATCCTTAATAGTGAAATTAAATGATAATCATTATCATATTGCTATCTATATGTTGTGCTTGCAAGTAAAAAAATAACTACATGATGTAAAAATGGGCGGAACATCCTTATTCGATGCGATTTTTTATTAGGCATATATTTAATATGGTTGAATTGTTATTGATAAGCGTTATCATTTGATTCTCGGTTAATACCTAAGAGGTATAAAGCATGGTAAGTGACAGAAAAGGGGTAGAAGAGTTTAATATTCAAGATCAGAGTTGGTCTGGAGTAACCACAACCCCTTGTGCAGCAAAAAGGATTGTTGAGTTATCAAAGTCAGATATGATCGTTCGTTTTTCAATTAAGGCATCGGGTTGTACTGGGTATGCCTATGTGATTGAGCAATCTGAAGTGCCACAATTTGATGATGTAAAGTTTGAGTCTAATGGTTGTGCTTTCTTCGTCACATTAAGTGCGATGCCAATAATTGACGGAACTGAAATTGATTTTGTGCGTCAGGGATTAAATCAATCTTTTATTTATAACAATCCTAACGTTAAAAACGAATGTGGTTGCGGTGAAAGTTTTGGAGTTTAACCGATGAGTAAACCCGACATTCAGGCTGACATTAAGCAGGTGATAAACCAAACAAACTACAAAGAAGGTTTTTATACCGACATCAAGAATGACACGCTTGAAAAAGGCATAAATGAAGATGTGGTTCGTGCGATATCAGCGCGGCGTAACGAACCAGAATGGATGCTAGCGTTTCGTTTATCCGCTTTTGAACAGTGGCAAACGATGGAAGAACCTCACTGGTTAAAAGCGGAATACCCAGCACTCGATTATCAAGATTACAGTTACTATTCTGCGCCAAGTTGCGACTCTTGTGACACTGAAGAGAAAAGCGACGCGACTAACGCGTTCTTAACTGAAGAAGTGGCGGATGCGTTTGAGCAATTAGGCGTCCCTGTACGAGAAGGTTCTAATATCGCGGTCGATGCCATATTTGATTCTGTGTCAGTCGCCACGACGTATCATCAGCAACTGAAAGAGCAGGGCATTATATTTTGTTCGTTTAGTGATGCGATTCAAGAATATCCTGAGTTAGTGCAGCGCTATTTAGGCTCGGTGGTCTCTATTGAAGATAACTTTTTCGCTGCGCTTAATGCTGCGGTCGCCTCTGATGGTACGTTTATATACATTCCTCCTGGTGTGCGTTGCCCGCGTGAGCTGTCGACGTATTTTCGCATTAATCAAGCTAAAACGGGGCAGTTCGAGCGCACTATCTTGATCGCAGATAAAGGCGCTTATGTAAGTTATATCGAAGGCTGTTCAGCGCCAGTTCGAGACACTTATCAGCTCCATGCTGCGGTGGTCGAAGTGATTATTCATCAAGATGCCGAAGTGAAATATTCCACAGTACAAAATTGGTTCTCCGGCGAAGAGGGATCGGAAGGCGGCATTTTAAATTTTGTGACTAAACGTGCGATTTGTGAGGGTGCAAACAGCAAAATGTCGTGGACGCAATCTGAAACCGGCTCGGCAATTACTTGGAAATACCCAAGCGTTATTCTAAAAGGTGACCATTCCGTCGGTGAGTTTTTCTCGGTAGCGCTCACCAATGGTTCGCAGCGAGCAGATACAGGAACCAAAATGATTCACATCGGTAGACATACCAAATCGACTATTATCGCAAAAGGTATTTCAGCAGGAAAAAGTGAAAACAGTTATCGTGGATTAGTGAAAGTGTTACCAGGGGCTTATGGTGCACGCAATTTTACTCAGTGTGACTCCATGCTCATTGGGGATCAGAGTGGTGCTCATACTTTTCCCACCGTTGATGTTCGCAACCCAAGCGCTCAAATAGAGCACGAAGCCACTACCTCTCGTATTGGTGAAGACCAGTTATTTTATTGTGTCCAGCGCGGTATCAGTGAAGATGACGCTATCTCAATGATAGTGAATGGATTCTGTAAGGATGTGTTATCTGAATTGCCACTCGAATTTGCGGTGGATGCACAAAAGCTTCTTTCTATCAGCCTTGAACACAGTGTGGGTTAACTCATTATGTTAGAGATTAAAAATTTACACGTTAGTACTGAGGATAATGACATCCTCAAGGGCATTAATTTGACCATTCTTCCCGGTGAAGTACATGCCATTATGGGGCCAAATGGCTCTGGTAAAAGTACCCTATCTTCGACCCTTGCAGGGAATGATGCCTATGAAGTAACGAAGGGAACAATAGTGTTCGGCACTAAAAACCTAGTTGAACTGGATGCAAATGATCGGGCGGGAGAAGGTGTCTTTTTGGCTTTTCAATATCCAGTGGAGATTCCAGGTGTCAGCAACCGTCTGTTCTTACGAACGTCATTAAATAGTATTCGACAATATCAACAGCGACCAGAGCTGGATCGCTTTGATTTTGAACATCTACTAAAAGAAAAAGCGCAACTGCTCAAAATGCCGCTACACCTTTTGGATCGTTCTGTGAATGAAGGTTTTTCTGGAGGAGAGAAGAAACGTAACGACATTTTGCAAATGGCCGTGTTAGAGCCCAATTTATGCATTTTGGATGAAACGGACTCGGGTTTGGATATCGATGCACTAAAAGCGGTGTCTGAAGGGGTCAATGCCCTGCGTGATGGGCAGCGCTCCTTTATTGTGGTCACACACTACCAACGTATTCTTGACTACATCAAACCCGATTTCGTACACGTTATGGTTGATGGCAAGATCGTAAAATCAGGTGATGACACATTAGTGAAAGAGCTCGAGGAGAAAGGCTATGGATGGATCTCTTGAGCATGAAATAACTGCGGTATTTTCGCAGTTACAAACGTCGACTCAATACTCTAAGTGGATGCAAGCTCATGGTCATTATAGAGGACCGTTTACTCTGCCAACAAGAAAGAGTGATGGTTTTCAGAAGAGTAAGGATTGGAAAGAGAGCGTGTTTGCAAAGATGATCGACGTGTTGTGGAGCAATGAGGGCTATCGGCTCATATTCATTAATGGGGAGTTTCATTCACACCTTTCAGACTCTATTGAAGGTGTTGATGTTTTGCGCTTTGAACAGTGGCATAACGAAATTTCCCCTTTGAATGCTATTGCAGAGTTAGTAGATTCGATAGCGAAAAGTGGTTTATGGATAAACGTACCCGCTAAGTTACAACTCGACAAGCCCATCTATCTTCTACATTTTAATGATGGAAATGCTGGTGAAGTGGCATCTGTTCGTCATCATATCAAAGTGAATGAACAGTCGTCATGTCAACTGGTTGAGCATCATATATCACTCATGGATGCGAACGGTTTGACGCTATCACGTCTGTCGATAGACATCGGTGATGGTGCTCAATTTGAGCATGTAAAGTTAATTGAAGAGGGTAGAAACCAGGAACACTTAGCGCATAACGACATGATTATTGGGCGCGATGCAAATGCAAAAAGCAGCTCGTTCTTGTTATCGGGTCGCTTTATAAGTCATCAATTAAGTGGCGAGCTTTGTCATCCAGCGAGTGAGGTGAGTATAAACAGCTTAGTGTTACCCATGTCTGGAGAGTGTTTCGATACTCGCACCTTCCTACACCATGGTGCATCGCACTGCCAAAGCGAACAACTGCATAAAATTGTGGCCCAAGGTGACAGTTTGGCCGTGTTTGATGGCATGATTTACGTCAATCAAGTTGCGCAAAAAACGGATGGGCAGATGAACAATCATAATCTGTTGCTTGGTGACAAAGCACAGGTAAACACCAACCCCAAACTTGAGATCTATGCCGATGATGTGAAGTGCAGTCATGGTGCAACAATCGGTCAGATAGACCCAGAACAGGTATTTTACCTACAAGCTCGCGGGATTTCTAAGCCGTTGGCACAACAGATCATTATGAAAGCCTTTGCCGCTCAAGTGGGTGATCAAGTATCAATCGACAATGTGCGCCACTACGTATTACTACGGATTGAACAAAGATTGGAGAGCGTAAAATGATTAAAAGTCCTTGGCGCAGTGATTTCCCCATCATCAATAATATTCAAGATGAATCGCCTTATATCTACCTTGATAGTGCGGCAACCGCTCAAACACCGACTCCCGTTATTGAGCGTATGCAGCGCTTTTATCTTAATGAGTATGCAACGGTTCATCGTGGTGTTCATCGACTGAGTTCGCAAGCGACGGATAATATGGAACAAACTCGTCAGGATGTGGCTGATTTCATTCAAGCGAAATCCCGTGAACACATTGTATTTACCAAAGGCACAACAGAAGCGATTAATTTAGTCGCTAACACATTCTTACCGACATTTTCTCAGCCAGGCGATGAAATTATCATTACGGATATGGAGCATCATGCCAATATTGTTCCTTGGCAGCTTTTATCTGAGAGGTTGGGCTTAACCATTAAAGTATGGACAATGACCTCGGATGGCGAACTGTTACTCGATGACCTGCAAGCCATACTTAGCTCGCGAACCAAATTGGTAGCACTTACTCATGTCTCTAATGTTCTAGGTTGTATTAACCCCATTAAAAAAGCGACCAGCATTTCGCATCAATATGGTGCTGCAATTTTGATCGATGGCGCTCAAGGGATAATGCATCAAGCCGTAAATGTGTCGGATATAGGGTGTGATTTTTATACATTCTCGGGTCATAAACTTTACGGGCCGACCGGGATTGGCGTGCTTTATATGGCTAAAAAATGGGCGGAGTTGCTACCACCTTGGGAAGGAGGAGGAGCCATGATCGATCACGTTCAATTACCGATGGGAACGAGCTATCAAGCTGCACCATGGAGGTTTGAAGCTGGCACGCCAAATATTGCGGGTGTTTTAGGTTTAGGTGAAGCCATTAAATACATAAAACAGATAGGTATTGATACCATCACTCAATATGAAGAGGAGTTGATGTTGTATGCGGAAGAAAAGCTACAAAACATAAGTTCACTTAATGTATATGGAAACAGCAACAAACGTGTTGGTCTAATTTCATTCAATGTAGGTGTTCATCACGCTTACGATGTAGGCAGCTTTTTAGACCGTTACAGTGTGGCTATTCGCACGGGTCATCACTGCGCGATGCCGTTGTTAGCCAGGTTAGAACAAACGGCGGTGTGCCGAGCATCGTTTGGTTTGTATAGTGACAGTCAAGATGTGGATGTATTGGTCAACCGTCTGAATCACATTAWAAAATTATTAGGATAAGTCATGATATCAACAATGACGCCAGAAAAAGTCACCCTAAACTTTCGATGTTGTGTGGATTGGGAGGAAAAATATCTGTATTTAATTGAGCTAGGTGAGCGTTTCTGTACCTTATCAGAGAGTGAGCAAATAGATATTCATCGGCTTCACGGTTGTCAGAGCCGTGTTTGGGTCGTACTAAACAAAAATGAGAATGTTATTGAGCTAATGGCATGCAGTGATTCGGTGATAGTTAACGGTTTATTAGCGTTAATCGTCATTGCTTATGACAAAAAAAGCAGTGAACAAGTACTGGAATTTGACCTTAAATATTGGTTTGAACAATTAGAGCTTGAGCAGCATTTAACGCCAACTCGCGCCATCGGTATTGCGGAAATCGTAAAGCAAATACAATTAATGAGTGATGAATAGAGATGCTATTCCAGTGCTAATCGATTAGATTATGGCAATATTTGGTTTACAATAATCTGATTACCTATTACTAATCAGTATGGAATGCATTTATGAAGATGGTTTATAGCAACGAGAATAGCTTTTTTGTTAATAATGTAAAAAACATCATTGAAACTGATGGCATCGATGTATTTATTAAAAATGAGTATGCGCAGGGAGGAGTAGGGGAAATATCGGCGTTTGATTGCTGGCCGGAGGTTTGGATTGTTAACGATGTAGACCTTGACCGTGCGATGGAAGTGGTCACATTATCACAAAAACGTACGAACGAACCTGATTGGGTCTGTCAGCAATGTGCAGAGAAGAATGATGTTTCATTTGAAGTGTGCTGGAAGTGCAGTACTGCCGAGAATAATTAAGTCTCGGCAGGACCTTTTAAGCGAGGCTTCTATACCGCTACAAACAATTTTCTCTGGTGCGACAGATATTCATCGTATGTGCCTTGGAAGTTCACTAGCTTTTTCTCTTTTACGTCAATGATCGAGGTTGCAAGAGAAGAGACAAATTCACGGTCATGGCTAACAAAGATCAAGGTGCCTTCATAACATTTAAGCGCGTCATTCAGAGCTTCAATGGCTTCCATATCCATGTGGTTAGTGGGTTCATCCATAACCAGAACATTGATATCTTGCATCATTAATTTACCAAACAGTAAGCGGTTTTTCTCTCCACCAGAACAGTTCTTTGCTTTCTTATTGGCATCATCTGCAGTGAACAATAAGCGGCCTAAAATGCCACGCACCATTAAGTCATCATGCTTGGTGGTACGCCACTGTGAAATCCAATCGAAAATAGTTAAATCGTTGTCGAAATCGGCCGTGCTGTCTTGCGGGCAGTAACCCACAGAGGCATTTTCAGACCACTTAACCGTTCCGTGATTTTGCTCTATCTCTTTAACTAAGCAGCGTAGAAAGGTGGTTTTTCCTACGCCATTTTCGCCAATGACTGCTAATCGAGTACCGGCTTCTAGTAGTAGATTGCCTTTTTCGAACAGCATCTCACCGTCAAATCCGTGCCCTAGATTCTCTAACTCAAGGGCTTGGCGGTGTAATTTTTTGCCTTCACCAAAGTTGATGGAAGGGCTCATGCGACTGGTTGATTTCACATCGTCGAGTTTGATTTTATCCATCTTTTTAGCTCGAGAGCTTGCTTGCTTCGCTTTCGAGGCGTTAGCACCAAAGCGGTTAACGAAATCTTGTAACTCGCTAATCTCAGCGGCTTTTTTTGCGTTGCCTGCGAGAAGTTGCTCACGGATCAGACCTGAAGCTTCAAGGAAATATTCATAGTTACCAGGATAGATGCGCAGCTCACCGTAATCGATATCAGCCATGTGGGTACAGACAGAATTCAAGAAGTGGCGATCGTGAGAGATGATGATCATGGTACATTTACGTTGATTCAACTCTTCAGCAAGCCAGTTGATAGTATGAATATCCAAGTTGTTGGTTGGCTCATCTAACAACAGGATTTCTGGGTTAGCAAACAGGGCTTGTGCCAGTAACACACGCAACTTCCAACCTGGAGCAACCTGTTGCATTAGACCGAAGTGAAGTTCCTCTTCGATACCAGCTTGAATCAAAATATCACCCGCACGGCTCTCTGCGGTGTAACCATCCATTTCAGCGAATTCGCTTTCCAGTTCAGCAACCAGCATGCCATCCTCTTCACTCATTTCAGGTAGTGAGTAGATACGGTCACGCTCTTTTTTGATTTCCCAGAGCTTACGGTCACCCATGATCACAACATCGATAACGTTATATTGTTCAAACGCGAACTGATCCTGACTAAGCACACCAAGCTTATGTCCTGGGGTGATTGAGATGTTGCCAGAGCTTGGTGTCAGTTCGCCACTAAGAATCTTCATGAATGTTGATTTGCCACATCCATTGGCTCCGATCAAACCGTAACGGTTACCGTGGCCGAACTTAGCTGAAATGTTTTCAAATAAAGGCTCAGCGCCAAATTGCATGGTGATGTTCGCGGTTGAAATCAAAGAAATATTCCTAGGTATTTAGTTTGGCTTATCAAGGGTTCAGAGAAGCCAAATCAACAGAAGCAAAAGTGCGTATTATATAGGCGGCGAATTATACAGACTTATTGCAGAAAGAACAGATGTGAGAGCTAAGTCACAGAAGGAGATTTAAGAAGGAAAAGGGCCGGATTGAGGTAAAACCCAATCCAAGCATTGTTGTATATGGGGTGGTCTATCTTTTTGGAGGTTGACCATAGGTTTTAAATTTTTCTTGCATCAGTGTCATCTCATCTCGATCAAGAACGACCGGTTGACCAAAACTTGATGCGATGCAATGTATCTTGGCACAATGTTCAATCTCCTCTGCAATGTGAAAAGCGGCATCCAAAGTACCTGATCCTGTCAATAAGCCATGGTTAGCCAACAATACCGCTCTACGATCTTTCATTGACTCATAAGCAGATTCAGCCAGCTCTTGCGTACCGAAAGTTTGATATTCGGCGCAACGAACGTCATAACCAGAAAAAGCGACCAGATAATTTGAAGCGGGCAGTGATTGTCGTAACGTTGCAATCGCAGTGCAATAAGTCGAGTGGGTATGAACCACTGCATTGATATCATCACGACGGTCATAGAATATTTTATGCATGCCCCATTCACTTGAAGGTTTGCGAATTGAATCAATACAATTTCCCTCCATATCCATAATCACAACATCTTCAGGTTTGGCGGCAAAATAATCGACACCACTTGGACTGATGGCGATCAAATTTTGCTCTCTGTTATATATCGAAACATTGCCGCCAGTGCCAACGGTGAGGTTATGATTGACCAGTTTTTTGCACGTTTCAACAATCTCGATTCTCTCTTTTTCAAGCAACATAATGCATTCCTATAGCAAATTTTTTCTATTATGATCGTTCAGTGGATTTGAATCGTGTTGATAGACCACATTGCCTATCAACACATTAAGAGAAATAGAACGAAGAGTTATTTGTTCATGATGTCTGCAAACATGGCCTTTAAAGCGTCGTTGTTGGCTTCACAAACTCCTTTTTCTGTAATTAAACCTGTTATGAGTTCCGCTGGTGTTACGTCGAATGCGTAGTTACCACACTCTGTACCTTCCGGTGCCGTGTTAACAAAGCTACGGTGACCACTGGCATCAATGCCTTGCACATGAGATTGCTCTTTGCCACTGCGCTGTTCAATAGGGATCTCTTTTACGCCATCCCACACCGTTGGGTCGATAGTTGGAGAGGGCAATGCGACATAGAAAGGCACGTTATTAGCATGTGCAGCAAGCGCTTTTAGGTAGGTGCCAATTTTATTACACACATCACCACGAGCAGTAACACGGTCAGTGCCTACAATCACCATATCCACTTCGCCATGCTGCATCAGGTGGCCACCGACATTGTCAGCAATTAAAGTATGAGGAACCCCGTGACCACCCAATTCAAATGAGGTCAGTGCACCTTGGTTACGGGGGCGAGTCTCATCAACCCAGACGTGTATCTTGATACCCTCATCATGTGCTAAGTACATCGGTGCTAATGCGGTTCCCCAATCGACGGTTGCAAGCCAGCCTGCATTGCAGTGGGTGAGAATATTGACGGTTTCTCCCGGTGCTTTTGTGGCGGCGATTTTACGAATGATCTCTAACCCATTTAAGCCAATGCTGTGGTTAATTTCAGCATCTTCATCACAGATGATGGCAGACTCTTCATATGCGACGTGTTGACGATCTTGTTGGGAAGTTTGGCGCAAGCGTTGGCAGATTCGATTCAATGCCCATTGCAAATTGATTGCGGTAGGGCGAGTGTTAACTAACGTTTGATAAGCCGATTCAATTGAGTCATCACTGCTATCAACAGACATTGCGAAAGCCATACCGTATGCAGCCACACAGCCTATTAATGGCGCGCCACGTACTTTCATTGAGACAATGGCTTCAGCCGCTTGCTCCATGGAAGAGATGGTCAGAATTTCAAACTCGTACGGGAGTTTTTCTTGATTGAAAATGTGGATGCTGTTGCCATCCGTTGTTTGCCAAATAGAGCGATAATGTTTGCCGTCAATTTTCATAATATTTACCTAATCAGTGGGGTTATAGCTCGATTGCGGTGTCGAGTGCGAGTTCAATCATTTGGTGAAGCGACAGTTCTCGCTCTTCAATGGTTAGCATGCCACCATTTTTAATGTGATCGGTGGTGGTTAGAATTCCTAAGGCTTTTGCACCAAGTTCGGCTGCCACCGAGTAAAGCCCCGCAACTTCCATATCCACACCAATAATGCCGTATTTCTCTAGTACCTGAAAAATATCAGGATCCGGGCCATAGAACAGGTCACAGGTGAATAAATTACCCACTTTTACATTGAGTTGTTGTTTGCGTGCAGTGTTAACGGCAGTTTCGAGTAGGTGGTAGTCAGCAATAGCAGCAAAGTCGTGACCTTTGAAGCGCTCACGGTTCGCTTTAGAGTCAGTGCTGGCACCCATTGCGATCACTACGTCCATCAGTTGGATATCATCACTGACTGAACCACAAGAACCGATGCGGATTAAGTTTTTTACGCCAAAGTCTTTGATCAATTCATAGGCGTACATAGAGATGGAAGGGATACCCATACCATGAGCCATAACGGATAAACGTTTACCTTTGTACATCCCGGTATAACCAAGCATATTACGTACATTATTGACTTCAACAGCGTCTGTTAAATAAGTTTCTGCTATGTATTTTGCTCGAAGAGGATCACCAGGCATGATGATTGTTTCTGCAAAATCATTTGGGTTGGCTTTAATTGCTACCGCCATATTATGTTCACCTTAAGTATGTTGTTTTCTCCATTTTTAAATTTTGGGCTGACTTATTTAGTGATATAGGTCACATCTTAAAATGGAACTGAATCACTCACTGTATCGGTTACCTAAATGAGTTGATTTTCTATTTTATCATCCGTTATTTAGGGGTGTTGATTTTGAATTGAGAACCAGTCATGATCGATTGATTAATGGGGGAAGAAATGAGCAGTTCATCACGTAATTGGGCAGGCAAGTTATGAGAAAGTGTTTTGGTATGAATATTATTAATGGGTAAAAAATTATGGAATCAGTAATCAGTATTATAGGAATTATCGCCCTTTTTGGTGTTGCTTATTTGTTGTCTGAGAATAAAAAGGCGATTAATTTAAGAACCATTGGGTTTGCATTTGCAATTCAACTCACCCTTGGCGGCCTCATTTTATACTCCTCGTTTGGACAAAGTATTATTTTGACGATGGCCAATGGAGTCTCTGCTGTGATCGGCTACAGCAATGATGGTATTAGCTTCTTATTTGGTGGGCTGGTCAGCGATAAAATGTATGAGCTATTTGGTAGTGGCGGTTTTGTCATTGCATTTAAAGTGCTGCCAATTATCGTTTTCTTTTCATCATTATCAGCGGTCCTTTATCACATCGGCATTATGCAATTCATCGTGAAATGGATAGGGGGTGCGTTACAAAGACTTCTTAAAACCAGTAAAGCGGAATCAATGTCTGCGGCGGCAAACGTATTTTTAGGTGTGACAGAAGCCCCTCTTCTTATTAAACCTTATATGCCTAAAATGACCCGTTCAGAGTTGTTTGCCGTCATGTGTGGTGGTTTAGCATCGATTGCTGGCACTATGTTAGCCAGTTATGCGCAACTTGGCGTGAGGATGGAGTATCTTCTGGCTGCGTCATTTATGGCCGCTCCAGGTGGTCTAATGTTTGCGAAGATGCTGATTCCTGAAACGGATACAGTGATTGAGCTCGACTCAAAAGAGCTGGAAAAAAATCAAACGGCCAACATTATTGACGCGGCGGCAACGGGCGCTTCTAACGGTGTTAAATTGGCGATTGAAGTCGGTGGTATGTTATTGGCGTTTGTCGGTTTGGTTGCACTATTGAACGGAATGCTCGGTGGTGTAGGAGGTTGGTTTGGTTTTGATGAACTTAGTCTTCAGCTGATATTGGGTTATTTGTTTTCTCCTGTCGCGTGGTTAATGGGAGTTCCATGGAATGAAGCGACACTAGCGGGTTCATTTATAGGTCAAAAAATCGTAATCAACGAATTCTTCGCTTATATAAATTTAGCCCCCTATTTAAGTGGTGACCTTCTGGTTAATGCAACGGGCTTACCAATGTCAGAACGCACTCAAGTTATTGTCTCATTTGCTCTGTGCGGATTTGCTAACTTCGGTACGGTTGCCATCGCCATTGGTGGTATTGGTGGAATGCTTCCTGAACGTCGTTCAGAGATCGCTTCACTTGGCTTTAAAGCACTGATTGCGGGCATATTGTCTAATCTAATGGGAGCGACGATAGCAGGTCTGTTTTTTGGCCTAAGTTAACTCAATGACTCTTGATAAAAACCGTACCCTTATTGCGAAATAAATTAGAGATAAAAATATGAATACACAACTTCCGAAAGTGATTCTTCATGAGCATATTGAAGGTTCAGTAACACCAGAAATGGCTCTGATACTCGCTCAAAAACACAATGCGATATTACCTGACCACTTTTTATATCAAGAAGGGGAGTATGATCGAAATGAGTTTCCAAACGGACGCTACAATTACGATGAATCCGATTTTGGTGCCTTTGTAGCCACCTATGACACGGTTGCAGCCTTAGTTCGTGACCCTGATGATTACTATTTGGTTGTCAAAGATTACTTGTTACGTAATGCTGAGAAAGGGCTGGTTTATTGTGAAATTATCACGTCAGCATTTCATCTGTGTTATACCGAGGAACCAGATGGGACGGGTGAACTAGACAGCACTAAATATCACCAAATTATGGATGCCATCGAACGTGCTATCGCAGAAGTAAAAGTTCAATATGGTACGGAAACTCGCTTGCAGGCCTGTGGAGTTCGTCATTTGAGCCACGAGCACCTGAATCTAAGTGTCGACTTTATCCAGCAACAACCTAGAGCCATGATTACTGGTTTTAATATTGCGGGTAATGAGATGGCAGGTGAGTTCTCTGACTTTAGTTATGTGCATGAATTAGTCGGTAAAATCCCATTGGATAAATCGTATCATGCCGGTGAAATCTGCGGGCCTGAAAGCATTCACCAAGCCATAAAGTATGGTGCAAAACGCATCGGCCATGGTATTGCTGCGATTAAAGATGAGGCATTAATTGCTCAACTTATTCGCGATAATATCACCTTAGAAGTGGCACCAACGAGCAATCGAATATTGGTTGCTGAATTGAATCAATCTCTTGATAACCACCCGTTACGTAAATTGTATGAGAAGGGAGTACGGCTCTCTATTAATACTGATGATGCGGGTCTGTTCGGCACTGATATTGAAAAGGAATATCAAATAGCAGCAACCCAATTTGCATTCTCAAGAGTGGAACTATTGGATGTGACTCTGTGTGCGCTTGAAGCGGCATTTGTAGAGAGTGACCTTAAACAAGCACTGATTGAGCGAGTGTATCAGCAATTTAGTGAGCAAGATTGGAATGAGCTACGAGGGCTGTGTGCAACCTTATCACCAGGGGCTCTACAACAGCGCTTGGTCACTCGACTTCAGTTCGACCCATCGGTATAGGAACCCACCATGTTAAATGAAGTTTTATTAGCGGCATTATCTGGCTTGTTAGTCGGTGTTGTTTTTACTGCAGTGAAGCTGCCAATTCCTGCGCCACCTGTCCTGTCGGGTGTTATTGGAATTGTGGGTGTCTATTTAGGCTCGGTCATTTACACTAAATGTGTGACGATGTTTTTTTCTTGAGCAAGTATGCGACAAATTTAGAGTGGCGCTGTTTTAGGTTCATGAAAAATCAATAAATTAGGGAATACTTACTTATGTGGGTATTCCTTTTTTGATTGTATGAGTCAATTTAACCGCTCATCACTTGTTGAACATAGTTAAGTTGTTCATAATACTTTTTCAATAAGTAAATATATAAAAGATAAGGAGAATCAATGAATAAGGATATTACAATGGTTTTCCCTAAACCTTACAATGGAATACAAGTTAATTACTGTGTCTCAACGGGGTGCGAGAATTTTGGTCTGAGTGATCCGGCGTTGTACCAAGCGGTATATAACACCAAATCACTGAATATTTACTACTGTCCTAAATGTGGTGCTTATCCGCAGATTATTAATAATCGTTCTATATTCCAAACAATAGAGCATCAAAAAAAATACCACGCTTTGTCTCTGATTTCGTGTCCAAAAGGTGAATGTCCATCTCATGCTCTGGCTGTTCATGCTTATCCAGAACACTATCGAGCATTTGGAAAAACCAACTCATTGAAGCAGCGCTACCAATGCCGGTCGTGCAAAACGGTGTTTACCGATCAGCTCACCTGTTTGAATCCGCAAAGTGAAGCACAAAACGCGATTTTCTATGGCATGATGTACTCATTCGGCGTTCGTAATATCTGTCAAAAACTGAATATCACGGCTAAAGCATTTTACAAATTACAGCGGAGTATGGTGGATAGACTAAAATACATTGCACATGTCAAAGAAGAGGCATTTTATCAAAAAATTGAAGCTTGTAATTTGTCTACCAGTTATCAGTTTTTGGGTGATCAGCAGGGCGCGATGCTGGTTGCTACAGCCCATGCAGCAAGTGGATACATCCTAGGGTTTGATACTAATATCACCTCAGATATGGCACCTGAGTGCTTGCTTAATGTGGACGCTAAAACATCGACTAAACGCTCTATTGACGATATTGAACAAGGTGATTTGATGATGGATATTACCGCTCAGTATGAAGTCATTATGGCAAGAAAGAACTATTTAGATCCGACAAGTAATGGTCGAGCGGTGTCGCACTCCTATAAAGGTGTGTTATCTCAGCCGTATTTAGCCAGTTTTGCACATGCATTAGTGCTGAGAAATAAATTGCAGTACAAATCTCATCGTTACTACTTTGTTGAGCAAGATACCATGCTGAGGAATGCGTTCATGAATGCTTCTCTGCAAGATTTGATTCGTTCAGAGGACCATCTTTTCTACTTTAGAGAAAGTGGGCAAAAGATGGAGTGGTTTAATGAGCAAAGACTCAATATCCGACATGTAGGCTGGTGGAAGGATAAGTGGGGTTTTCTTTCTGGGGAGGATAAAACCAAAGCCGCTTGTCATATCAAAGGTCGAGATTTGTCGGTAGAGCAGTGGCAAACATTGTTACAAGATGCGAGTTTAGATGGGGTTCAGCATTACCTTGCCGCCGCAACAGAGTTCTTCCTGGGCTTAGGGACGACACTCAATGAGCAATCGTTTAATGACTGGTTGCATGTCTTTACCGGTTACTATAATTTCTGTTGGCCGCACCGAAATGGAAAAACACCCGCACAATTACTGGGTTTCTTTGACCGTCCAGTTACTCTAGGCGAACTGCTCAATGGTTTCGAATTAACTTAGGGCTTGGACACAGTCAAAGCCCTAAACATAATCTTATTTAAACTCACCGAGCATGTAGCGGTAAAATGATGGGTTTACCCATACTTTTGTTGGCACAACATCGTAGTTATCAGCCATCGAGCGAACTTGCTCTTCTTGTTTCTCTGCTGTTTCTGGTAGAGACATTAGATCAGCTTGATAATCACCCATCACCACACGGTTTTCAGTCAATACTTTGTAGTCAGCCATCTCGGTATATGAACGGTAGAACGGCTGCCACCATGACTCAAAAATTAACCCTTTCTCTTCAGCACTGTCTTTTTTCGCGTACTGGTTGATTAAGTCCATAAAGCTCTTTTTACGCTCTGCTGTTTGGAATTCAAAATCTAAGTTGTACTCTTTAACCACTGAGACCATTTTACCACTTTCAAGGGTCATCACTGGGTAGTTTGGCTCACCCCATTCCGGAAGGTATAAAAAGGCTGACGATTTTGGCGTAAGCTGTACCTTAGGGTTAAAGCTTTCACTCTTCATCAAATAAAGCAGCTGAACCGCATGTTGGATATTGTTATGGCCGTAACGGATCATTAAATCGGGGTTGAAGTTAGAGTCATCTTGAGTATCAATAACGTTATAACCTGTGGTATACCCGTTATCGATGAAGCTGTTTAGTAGATTTAATGTTTTGTTATCCTCGATGACACTTGAATCATTCCAGGTTTTTACAACACGTTCTACGAGGTTTGTGTCGGAAACATTACCGATATAACGTTCAGATTGATCGTTTTGATCAGTCACAAAGGCACTAAGTTTGCTAGAAAGCGCTTCCTTTTGGTCTAATTCTTTTGCCGTAATCACGCCCATATCAATCAATAAAGCATCTGCTTGTTTAGCGTCACTGATGCCTGTTGCTTTAACGATCTTTTCTTGGCTGTAAGTCAGTGCTAACTCATTAAGGTTAAGTGCGTCTACTGCTTTTTCTGTAGTCATCTCTGCTGCGTGTGATGACAAAGGAAATAGAGCTATAATAATGGCGGTTCTAATTAATTTAAGTTTCATTGTGATCCCTCATTCTTATCATTGTGAATGCAGTGATTTTGAGTCTTGGACGCTGCTAAAAATGTGATTGATGACATGTTATTAATTAAAAAAGCAGTGAAAGAAGCGTCTGTTATGTAAAATAATTATAGATGACCTGTAGTTGGCGTGCGCCTTTATTATAACAACTCATAAGGGTAACGGTTTTTGACGAGTGTGATAGGGGGATTGCAGGTGTTTGTTAAGCCTACTTTTCTTCATGCAGGATATTATCAATCATGCTAAAAATCAGTATGGCTTGGATCTATCCTGCATATTTTTTTGAGAGTAGCACTTCGAGTTTGCTATACTTTATCTGGCATTTAATTGCGTTTTAAACTCCCCATTAAGATGAGAAACTCTCACGTTGATGGCTTGGTTAACAGTATTAATGATTATAAATAGTTCTCATTATATTGGTTATGAACGAAATTGATAATTTTATCGTTTATTTTTTTTTGTGAGATATAAGAGAGAAAAATAGTGAAAAAAATGGAAGCTCCAATTGATATGAAGAACGGAGCTAGATTTAAAACAAATAAACATGRTTATGTGACAATTATAGAATATTATAATTGTCACACTGTAATCGTTGCATTTGAAAATACTGGAAACATTCGTTCAATTAGTGCCGCAAAGTTAAGAAGTGGTATTGTGCCAGATAGAACGGTACCGCCAGAATCAATAATGGTTGGTGAGAAAGTTGAGTCAATAAAACATGGCTGGTTAACCATTGTTCAGGTTGAATCTGAAAACATTGTTGTATTAAAAGATGAAAGAAACGAAGAGATTCGTATGCTGTTGCCGGCGGTTCAAAAGATGAAAGATAAATCAGAAGATATTGAGAGTAGAAAAACGGAATCGACAGCACCCACATCATTAGAGCAGTTAACCAAAAGAAATAAAAAGACCAAAGACGTAAATAGCTTATTGAAGAAAATACTCACCGATTACGGTCAATAACACGGTTTCAAGTCTCTTTAAACCCGTCCTTTAGCCAATATTCAATCTGGTTGCATATCAATTTTTATTTTTAATGATCTCGTTATGATTCCGCTAAAGATAGATCTGCGTCACAATCTCATTTTGACTTTGTGATGGGTGTCTGATTTGTGTTTGTGTCATTCCTTTATGATTCCCCTCATAAGAT